>NZ_JAUBQD010000140.1:0-2842 GCF_036701085.1 Microcoleus sp. Pol7_A1 | reverse complement strand
GCTCCCACTGCTCCCACGTCAAGTTGCTAGGATATGCTTTAGTCATTCGCTCACAAGGTGCTGGTATCTACAAATTTCAGCTTAAGCCTTGTGAGCTTTCTTACAACACCTCCTCACTTTTAAAACATCCTCTAAAGGAACAGCCCAAACATAACGTTTTTCAGTGCGATGGTGTCCGTTTTCAATCTGTTGGTTATAACTAACGTTAATGCCTTCAAAGTTATTAGCTCTTCTGGTATCAAACCATTCTTTAACCTGAGAATGTAAAGTGGGATGATTGGCTTTAAGAGATACAATATAATCAGCTTTTTTGTGGCGAATTTGTTTCACAATCTCGGTTTGAGTTCCCATCGCATCAATGGTAACGTGAGCCCCGCTCAGGTCTAATAATTCTAAGAGTGCCGGAATCGCTGTAATCTCGTTGGAATGATCCTCAACTTTAACTTGCCCTAAAACTAAACGCTGTTCACTTGCCCAAGCCGTGACCAAATGCAATGCTTTTACGCCTTGATTACGGTCATAAGAACCTCTAACACTTTTGCCATCGATGGGGATAATCTCGCCAACTATCGAACCAAGCATACTTTGAAGCCACTTCGCTAAACATTGTTCTAAAGCCTGAGGATTAATTCTTTCAAAGACTCGTCGAAAAGTATCATCACTCGGGATACCATTGGGTAATTCGAGAAATTCCTCTAACCATTGCTGTTTAGCGATGCCATAATTTTCCATGTCTTCCCAACCTTCGGCACCGCCAATGACGGCTAAAATAGAGATTACTAAAATATCTTTTAATAAGTGTTTTTGGGTTCTTTGAACTCTGGGGTCGGGGAGCTCTGCTACATAATTCAATAAATGGGCTTGGATTTCGCTCAGAGGTGTTAACTGTCGTTTTTCTGCTGTTTTAGCTTGAGATTTTACAGCGAGTTTCAATCTAGGTGCAAAACCCTTTGTCATTGTCTTTAACTCCGTTTCAACTTGATTGACTTTGTTAAGATTCAAACTTGATTATAGGTTGGAGTTCTGTTCACAGATAGAAAGTCTATTGGCGGTTTTTTGTCAAGTACAATTTATACCAAATTAGATGAGCTTACCCTGCAAAAAAAGGAAGCAAGGAGATATTGGATAACTAAGTTTCCTGATGCTGTTCTTCAATTAACCAACTTAAAAATACTTAAGCTCAGTGACTATGAGATAACCGAAATCCTAGAGGATCTCGGGCAACTATCCAATCTGACAAAGCTTTACCTGAATAACAATCAGATAACTGAAATCCCAAAGGGGCTCGGGCAACTCTCGAACCAGATCGAGGCTGACTTCGATAACAATCCAATTTCCCAAATCCTAGAGGCGATTGAACTGCTATCATTTGGGACACAGTGCCCCGATGGCGAGGACTTTCTTCAACAAGTCCCCCCACAGCCACCTACCGTGTACACACAAGTCAAAATAAACTAGGAAAACTGCGGACTGTTGTTGATGACCAACGATATAATAAGGATTTCAGGGCGATTGAGGCACTTGCTCTGCTTTCGGGAAAATCAAGGGTTTGAGACTATGGCCTCAAAACGGTTGAGAGTATTGCTAGTCCAAGGATTTGAAAGGAGTAATTACCGTGGACAATCCCATACTGATTCACGCCAAACATACCGAAGGCCCCGCATTTGGAGACCCTCGGTTGGTAAAAAGGGGGCGGCATTGTATGAAGCAATGCGTCAACATCAATCGGTAAACATTCGTCAAATCAGTCGAAATCGAGCGCAACAAGTGGGGTACTATCGCTTTTTAGAGAACCAGAATGTGACCTTAGCAGAATTAGTGCGGAGTCTGGCGGATCATTGCCAAGAACAAGTAGAAGGACGGCATGTATTAGCTGTAAGTGATAGCAGTGAAATAAATTTGCAGTCTCACTCCGGGCGACTAAAACCGCTGGAGTTAGGAGTAGTTGGTAACAACACAGATGTGGGGTTTTATATTCATCCAACGCTGGTTTTGGATAGCGAAAGTGGCTTTCCATTAGGGTTAAGCACGGTGCAACTGTGGAGTCGAGATGGTGAGCATCAGGATAAGCATGAACTGAAATATCGAAAATTGCCGATAGAGAAGAAAGAATCCTACAAGTGGTTGGCATCGGCAGAGCGTAGTCAAAGCTGCTTAACTAACGGTGGTGCCAGCCTCGTGACCCACATTGGCGACCGCGAAAGTGACTTGTATGAAGAATTGGCTACCGTACCTGACAAACACAATCATGTATTAGTCCGAGTTCGCCTGTGACCGTCGGTTGTTAGAAAAGTCACAATCGCTTTACGCCTACTTAAGAGAACAGCCTACTCAGGGTACTTATACAATTAATATACCCTGCGATCCACGCATTGGTGGAATAGCAAGAGAAGCGTTGCTAAATGTTCGGTGTACGACTGTGCAACTTCAACGCCCCGATCAATTAAAAGCCCAAGATTATCCGCCCAGTCTCACTATGAATGCAGTCGAAGCCGAGGAAATTAACCCACCATTCGGGCAAGAAGCGATTCATTGGCGATTACTCACTACCCACCAAGTAGTTTGTTTAGAGCAAGCACTACAAGTCATCAAATGGTATCGATGGCGATGGCGCATTGAACAACTTTTTGCCACCTTAAAAAAAGCTGGATTAAATCTCGAAGCTACCCAGTTAGAGTCCGTCACAGCCATTCAACGACTCACCATCCTTGCTTTAGGAGTTGCCGTGCGAACCCTACAAATGGTCGAAGGACGGGATAATTCTGACTTAGGAATGAAAATTTAATAACATTAGCGTCTGCTAAATAGTCGGAACTGCACGATAATTCCATTTTGGTAGATA
>NZ_JAUBQD010000035.1:4473-75653 GCF_036701085.1 Microcoleus sp. Pol7_A1 | reverse complement strand
AACGTATTAAATTCAAGTCCAGTCACCCTACTTAATATTTTGTTACATACTTATGGATTTTCCCGCCGACCTACTTAAAAGCAGTCATCATAATGTAGACTCCAATTTACTTATTCAACAGATTTATAGAGTTTACTATGAAAACCCTATTGGCAGTTATTGGAAAGATATAAGAAAAAATAATAAATATTACTCAAATTTTCATGTGGACGTTAGCAATATCACCAGTGCCAAGTTGCACCAAGATAACGACTGGCATGAAGTTATAAGTACAGAAAATATAGAACGGGCTTGGGTGTGCACCCGCAAATATCTTTTTGAAGAATCACTTTTTGATGAAGTGGAGATCCGCCTATTTGAAATAAATCTCGAAGATAACATCTATCGACTACAAAAACAACTAATTGCTTACGTACAAGAAGAAGCACATAAAGAAGACTATATTCCCTATAATTTTGTAAAAAGTTCATCAAGTACCCGTCCTAAAGGTTTATCAAGAATGGAAGGGGAAATTATTGCAACAGCAATTATTCAAAAATTAGGAGGAAAAGCATCGCGATTACAAGGAAATAGCTATGCTTATCGTTTACCAGCAGAGCGAGAACGTGAAACTGAATATCTCTATGAAAATTGGTTTACTGCATATAGCCTTTTTCTTTCAGACCTGCGAATGAACGCACAAAACTACGAAAATGGTGTAGTAATCCGTGTTGACATTGAATCTTACTATACAAGAATTGTACAAGATAGTTTACTTGAGTTAACAAAGGATTTAACGGAAAGCGAGCGTATCCGTTGGTTACTTAAAATATTACTTTCAAAGGAATTGGATGAGCATCAAGTGGGTTACGGTATTACTCAGGGAAGTATTGGTTCTGCATTTTACGCTAACCTCTATTTAAAACAACTCGATCTAAGATTTGGTACTCAACCTAGTGATAATGAGTGGAAAGTGAGGTTTTCGAGATACATGGATGACATGATCCTATTTGTGCCAGATGCAGATGATGTCCTCGCTGTTTTAGACACACTTAATCAAGAATTAGAAAAACTAAATTTGAATCTTAATAAGGAGAAGACAGAAATATACGATCGAGTTTCAGATTTTGTGGAAAGCATTAAAGAAGATGATTTATTTAAGCAGTTTAGCCAAGAATTTGATCGAGTAATGAACGGCTTATGGATTGGCAACTCTCAGTACCGCAAGGAGCTCGCAGGAGCTTATAGAAATAATGACTATCTCTGGGGACACCTAATCGAGCAATATCAAGAGTGTCTGTGTTCTATCAATATTTACATCAAAGCCCCCGATGTGAGCAGAAAAATATATAAGTATTTATTTAACACTAAAAAACGTCGGAAAGATTTAAAAAGAGAAGTAGAATTAAATTTACCACCTCTGCCTTCGGAGGGTTGTCAAATGTCGAGTGGAGAGTGGGCGTATGATTTCCAACAGTTAAACTCTGAGTGGATAGGAGAAAAAGATAGGTTAAGGACAAAACTCATCAATCTATTTCGTGAAAGTTTGAAAGAGATAGAAGAAATAAAAAAAGTACCTAGCGAGCGTAAAAACATCCGGAGGCAAAGAACATTAAAAACATACATTCGCTTTGCCGTTAATAAGTTGCTTATACTTGGCTTCACAGAGATAGTCAGAGATGTTGTTGAGATTTTATGTGAAAAGCCGTGGGTTTTGCGCGAGCCATTACAAATTTTGGAAAGTCTAGCAATACAAGGTTATCTAGTTGAGCTTATAGAGGTAATAGCATATTATCAAAACAGAAGTCATAAAATGAGCGAATATATACGCTCTGTCAGTCTTCGGGCAATACGTTTTTTACCCACAATTAATGAGTATGCTTGGGAAAAAGTGGTTGAATATGCAATAAATGGGACTTTAGTAGAGCGACTTATGGCAACAGAAACATGGTTGTGTTTGGCTTACAGTAATGTGTGCGAGCATCTTGTACAAGATAGTCACATAGAGGCTGTGTCGATAGCTTTACACAGCGAACCGCTACCAACAGCTAGATTAAAGAAAAACTATTTGCTGATATTGGGGTTGTATAAGCGGGATGCCATTAGTGACGAGTCTGTTGATAATAATGATTATATGCTCTGCGAAGCTTATAAAATGGCATTAGAAGGAAGTATAGAAGATTTATTTGAAGATTACGAACCAAAAATAATCCGAGATAAGTATTATAGTGGTAAAGATCAGTCTAGTGGAGATGGTGAGGCTGAGGTATCTCCATTTAGTTAAAGAGTCTTGACAAGTAGAAGAAATATTGTTTTTTAAATGTAACTATAAGCGAGCACCCCTCTACTTCAATTCCTGGTATTCTATACATTTTATCTGTCAAACTGAATCGCAATATTGAACTTTCTGTGAGTGAAAATATTGCTTCGCCGCGCGTGATGGCAAAAGTGGGAATGCAATACGAACCGAAGGTGGATTGGTGGTGGGGTGCAAACTAGATCCAGTCCGGCCTGAATCGGGGGGAGTCCAGAAGTATAGAATAGAGGTTGCGGAACCGGCACACCGCCCGATCGCTCGTCCCCAGCAATTTGTTACCCTAAAAATAGAATCTTCGCTCCCTCAACTCCCTCCCATGAACAACGCTTCTCCCCTGATTCAAACCATAACTCCAGAACGCTGGGCCGGGTTTAGTATGGACTTTATAGGGGCGGGTTACACGGGTGTGTTGGTCAAAAACGGCCGCGCCGTGCGTACCCTCAAATCCGGGCGACATTTCAGCTTCGCCCTTCCCCTGCTGGAACAGTCTCAAATTGTCCTCGTAGACACCAAACTCCGCAATTTGGAGGTGCAGTCGCACGGAGATTTTTTGTCTAAGGATCGATTTTTAATTGATGCCACTCTGACCGTTATTTATCAAGTTATAGATCCGAAACGGGTAGCGTTGGAATTGTCCGATCCTATAGGTGCTTTAGCAAGTGCAGTTAAGGATTGTATGGGATTAGCGATCGGGCAAATACCCCTACAACAGCTTATCAGTCAAGGACGGCTGTTGCTGCGGCAAAATTTGCTCGATCGCGTCCAAGATTTTTATACTCTAGGTTTTAACTTAGAAGACGTGCGAATTGGCGATGTCAGCTTTCCCGAAACCAACGGAGTTATTCGCCAAGTTGAGGGAATGAGTGCCCGACAGGAAGCAGAAAATGCCGCTGCCCTGCAAATGAGAATTGCCGAAGCCGGTCGCCCGATTGTTCCTCAATCTCCCGTACAGCAGTTAAACTTAATTTCAGGTAATTCTCCTGCAAGTCTTCCAGCTTCAGACACAGCAGCGGGGTTCGATCGAGATTTACAACAACTAACACAACAACTTGCTCAAAACAGTCTCCCTCCTGGGAGAAATCCTCCCCAACTTGCACCAACCGTACTCGCAAGCAGCGATCGCAAAACAACCGCATATTTAATCTACAAACTTTCTGGAGAGGCGATCGCCCTAACAGCCAATCCTTTTACAATTGGACGCGAACCAACCAACACTTTAGTATTACAAGATCCGCAAAGTTCGCGCTACCACGCTCAAATCCGCCGGGCCACTGACGAACTTGGCAAACAGCGGTATCAGCTTGTCGATAGTGGCAGTTCCAACGGCACTTTTGTGGGTGGGCAGAGGCTGGCTGCTAACGAGCCTTTTTGGCTACCAAATGGCTGCGAAATTGCGATCGGCGACCAAAAATGGATCTTTCAAAATTCGTGAGTGAGAGATATGAAGATTTTTTTAAACAGCAGATAAACACACATCAATCCCATCGGTGTTCATCTGTGTTTATCTGCTGACATCTGCGGTTGCAAAATCCCAATCTAAGTAACTTGCTTTAATCACGATATAAAAGTAATAGATTCCGAATCTACCGTCAACAATATGAATGTTTTTTTTAACCGCAGATAAACGCAGATAAACACAGCTTAATTCTATCGGCTTTCATCTGTCAGGTTTCTGTAGGCGCGTTGTCAAGAGTCCCCGCCCTTTCAACACAGCTTGACAACTTCTCCCTCCCCAATTCCCTATACTCCCAGGTAGAAGTCTCTTGCCAACCCTAGGGGGGATATCTCCACAAGCATTTCGAGCGACAATTTGTCAAGATTGAAAATATAAGTAGAGGACAACCCCATGAACTTTTCTATACAATCTGTTTACAACTGGTATCGCGACACCCTCCGCAACCCCAAATACCGCTGGTGGATTATTCTGGGAACGCTGGCATATTTGGTAAGCCCGATCGACATTGCCCCAGACTTTCTCCCCGTCGTCGGACAAATTGACGATGTGGCGATCGCAGTCTTGCTGATTTCCGAAGTTTCGCAAATGGCGATCGACTACTTTAAATCCCGCCAAACAGAGACAGCTTCAGCATCTGAAGCCACCGGTGCCAATTATTCTGAAGCCAAAGGCAGCACCGTTGACGTAGATGCAGTTTCTGTAAAATAATTGCCAAAAATAATAGAGCGCTACAGCCCCGACTTCTTACAGAAGTCGGGGTTTTTGTTTTTTCAATGGCAACTGCTCAGATCGTGCTCCAAAGCTGGTAATTTTAACTATGATCCATCTGTGCTAACAACAAATTTTTATAGGTCACTAACCCCACCCTAGAGGGATGGGGCTTGTAAGGAAACCAAGCCATAGGTAGAAAACAAGCGCAAGTAGGACTAGACAACGGTTGAGAAACCAATTTGAACTAACTGAAGGTGGCACTTTCATTGGACGTTACAGGCGCTCTTCCTAACCCGTAACCACTCCGTTAGTCAAAGTCGAAGGAAATTAAACAGTTAGGCTTATCGCCAAACAAACACCATGCAATATGTTCCTGTAGTGGATTTTGAGCAACGTCCTTTAATGCCAACAACACCCGCAAGGGCAGAACGTTGGATTAAATCTGGAAAAGCAACACCATTTTTCCGTAAAGGGATCTTTTGTGTTCGCTTAAACGTTGAACCTTCAAATCGTCATACTCAACCTGTAGCAGTTGGAATCGATCCGGGTTCTAAACGTGAGGGGTACACAGTCAAATCAAAAGCTCATACCTACTTAAATCAGCAGTTTCATGCTGTTGATTGGGTCAAAGAGGCTGAGGAGACAAGTACAAACGCCAGACGTGCAAGGCGCAATCGAAAAACACCTTGTCGCCAACCTCGTAAAAACCGTAAGCGTGGCCCGATTCCTCCAAGCACTAAGGCGCGTTGGCAATTCAAAATCCGAGTAGTCAAAGTTTTTGATACCATCTTTCCTATCTCAGACATTGGAATTGAGAATGTAAAAGCATTGACCAAAAAAGGTTGTCGCACATGGAACAAGTCATTTTCGCCCTTAGAAGTTGGCAAAAAATGGTGTTATTCCGAGTTGGAAATAATTGCACCTGTCACCCAATTTGATGGCTATACCGACACCTACTTAACTCGTCAAAAATTAGGTCTAAGAAAATCTAAGGTCAAGTTATCAAATGTTTTTTATGCCCATTGTGTCGATTCTTGGGTGCTAGCTTACCTTTTGGTAGGTGGCGATATATCACCAAAAAATATGGTGGTGATGGAATGTAAGCCCATCCGTATTTATCGCAGACAATTGCACGTTCTTAACCCTGGGAAAAACGGATATCGCCGTCCTTACGGTGGCTCCATGTCGCAAGGATTGAAGCGCGGGGGGATTGTCAAGCATCCTAAGTATGGAAAGTGTTACGTAGGTGGCGAAGATTCTAAAAAATCTCGTATTAGCCTGCACAGTCTTGGTACAGGAAAACGCCTGTGTCAAAACGCAAAGCCCACAGATTGTAAGTTTCTGGCTTACAACTCATGGCGAACTGTAAAGCCGTCCTAAAAGGACGGGGTTTCAAACCCATTTTTCTGATGAAGTTTAGCGAAATAGTACAAAAACTTAATTTAGCCACCAGTAGCAGCCTCACAGCGTCGGTTGCTACCGATCCAGAAATTACTGGCCCTGCCCCAGTTGATGAAGCTCGATCGGGCACAATCAGTTACATAGAAGGTGCTAAATTTGCCTCTCATACAGCCTCGACAAATGCTTCTGCTTTAATTTTGCCCTTAGATGAAAGCCTCCAAGCTCAATGTACCGATCGCAACATTGCTTGGATTGCCGCACCAGATCCGCGATTGCTGTTTGCTCAAACGATCGCCCTTTTCTATCAACCGTTTCGCCCAGCATCCGAAATTCATCCCTCAGCCGTCGTTCACCCCTCAGCAGAAATTGGTGAAAATGTCTATATCGGCCCCCACGTCGTTATTCAAGCAAAAGTCAAAATTGGCAGCAACGTTTGCATTCATCCAAATGTCGTAATTTACCCAGATGCGGAAATAGGCGAAGGCACTGTTTTACACGCTAATTGTGTCATTCACGAACGTACTCGCATCGGGGCAAATTGCGTGATTCACAGCGGTGCGGCGATCGGCAGCGAAGGTTTTGGGTTTGTGCCGACAGCCACAGGGTGGGTGAAAATGGAGCAGTCTGGCTGCACTGTATTAGAAGAGGGCGTTGAGGTTGGCTGCAACAGCACGATCGACAGGCCCGCTGTCGGAGAAACCCGCATCGGCCAGAATACAAAAATCGACAATTTAGTACACGTAGGTCACGGCTGTCAAGTAGGAAAAAATTGCGCGTTTGCCGCTCACGTTGGCATGGCTGGCGGGGTAAAAATTGGCAACAATGTAATTTTGGCAGGTCAAGTGGGAATTGCCAATCAAGCCAAAATCGGAGATGGGGCGATCGCCACTGCTAAAGCCGGAATTCACAGCGACGTGCCCGCAGGTGCGATCGTGACGGGCATTCCAGCAATTCCCCACAAACTATTTCTCAAAGCCACAGCAATCTACAACCGCTTGCCCGAAATGTACCAATCTTTGAGGCAAATTCAGCGCCAGCTCGATCGATAATCAATTGGCAGTGGGCAGTAGTCAGTAGTCATTAGTTAACAGTTAACAGCCAACAGTCAACAGTATTATAGTTGCAACCCATTAAATGTGGAATAGTATAACTAACCTGCGACTGCTGTCGCCGTCAATACCAGCAATTGTCAAAATAATCTTGTTTTTCTCAACTTGGATTGTTGTGTGGCTTCCCGCAGCGATTGTCCTGGCGATCGCCCTCAAATGGCATCCGCCCCAACCCTTGGGAAACAAAAAACTACCTTTACTAGCTTCCCTCTATGCGATTGTCCCCTTCATTTTATGGGCGACAAGTTGGATAGAAAACACATCTTTTACTAACTGGGGTTGGGAATTGCAACCCGCAGTTTTGATGTCATTACTGCGGGGATTAGGATTAGGAATCATCAGCTTAGTAATTTTATTCGGTCTGCAATTAACCGCAGGGTGGATAGAGCTAAAAAAAAGCGAAACTTCCACCGAAACAGTCGAAAAAAACATTAATTTTTGGACTTTAATCCTTAACCCTGCTAGTCTGCTGACTCTGTTATTAGGACTGTGGATTAGCGCCACAGAAGAGTTAATCTTTCGCGGCTGCTTGCAAACAATACTCCAGCAAGATTACTCAGTATTAATAGCAGCAGCGATCGCCAGTTTCATTTTTGCGATCGCCCACCTAATTTGGACCGCCAAAGAAACTCTGCCGCAACTGCCCGGATTGTGGCTGATGGGGATGGTTTTAACATTAGCCCGCATCGCCGACAATGGCAGTTTAGGATTGGCGATCGGCATTCACGCAGCTTGGATTTGGGGTATAACTACCGTAGATACAGAAGGCGCAATTAATCCGACAGGCCGCGCACCGGAATGGATTACAGGAATAGCAGCAAAACCCCTAGCAGGTGCCGCCGGCATTTTATTGCTACTAGCAACCGCAACCTTACTCTTCCTAACTCAAATCAGCGTTAATCAGCGCTAATCAGCTTAAATCTGCGGTAAAAATTCCGACATTAATTCAAGTGTCGATCGATCGTCACAATCGAAACCGGATTCAGCGCGTCAAAACGAGTTGAATTTCCCCCAGCCACAGAACGAGATAACTGCACTTGCAGAATTCGGTAACTCCAGTGCGGTTCCCGGCGCACCCGATCGCCAATCCAGCTCAAAACAGTAGCAATATCCTCAAAAGCATCCAAAGCCAGGACGATCGAGCCTCCAGGAAGCAGCCGCAGCGCGCAAACACCCAAAATTTTAGTCAACCCTCCGCCACTACCGCCAATAAAAATCCGGTGCGGGGGACGCAAGCGGTGCAAAATTTCCGGGGCAGTTCCATAAATCGAAAACACATTTTGCAGCCCAAAACGGCCGTAGTTGAACTCGATCGCAGAAGTACCAGAAACCGTTTGTTCGATCGCATAAACCTCAGACTGCGGGAATAAACGAGCAATTTCGATCGACACAGAACCGTTACCAGCACCCACATCCCAGACAACTTGTCCCGGTTGCAAAGCCAATTGTGCCAAAACCAACACCCGCACTTCCCGTTCCACCGTCAAACCAGGCTTGTCGCCACAACCGATCAAAGCTGCATCCGGTATTCCCAACAAAGGCAACTTTTCCAAATCCAAAGGTTCCGTCCCCGCCGGGGACTCCCGCAGCATCACAACCACGCTCAGCGGTGCAAAAGACTCTCCCAGCAAAGCTGACAGAGAACGCAGGCCCACCCGCTCGTCAGCAGAACCCAAATTCTCGCAAACCCAAAACTCGTAGCGTGTAGGCAAATCTAGAGCTTTTACCCACTTTGCCAGGGCCGCCGGAGTATGAGTTTCGTCGGCGAGCACTGCAATTTTCTCGACACCGAGCTTGAGTTTGGCAGTCAGTTCCTCAAAATAACGTCCTTGAGAACCCACAAAATGAGCGTCTTGCCAAGGGATTTGCAAGCGATTAAAAGCCAACTGCACAGAACTGACGTGGGGGTGAAAAGTCAATTTTTCTGCTGGCAATTGGGCAATTAACAACTTTCCCCAGCCGTAGAACAGCGGGTCGCCGGCCACTAAAATTACAATGAGTTGAGACGAGGAGGTAGAGGGGGGCGAAAAAGTCCCTGGATTAGGCTCTAAATTCGCATCAGTCGCCAACCAGCGCTTAATTTCTAGAATTGCCGCCGTCAAATCTTCCAACACCCAGATCTCGCAGGAATGGTGCGGGAAATAGCTCAAATGACGATCGCTCCCTATTAGCAGAGCGGCCATTTCTACAACCTGCCGCGCCGATTCGCTCAGCCCAGCAGCTCCATCTAAACCTATACCAACAACGTGTACTGTCACTTTTTAAGCAAAAAGTAAAAAACCAGAATTACTGATTTTTCCTGGTTTTTCATAAATTTTTTCCTTGACTTTACTGTCAAACAAAAATAATTAAAGCATTTAATAGGCAATATCCTGACTATTGTCACAGGGGAGAGGGGGAGAGGGGGCGAGATAGTGGGAGATGGGAAGAGTGGGAGATGGGGAGAGTGGGAGATGGGAAAAAATCTTCCTTCTTCCTTCTTCCTTCTTCCCTCTTCCTTCTTCCTTCTTCCTTCTTCCCTCTTCCTTCGTTAAAACTCAAAAACAGGCCAGTCCGGTTGCCGGACGTAGGTGGCCATGTCCTCAAACTTCCGCAGTTCCACTCGGTGTACGGACTGTTCTTGCGGCGTGTCCAGCCATTGCTCGTTTAACTCAGACAGCAAAGTGCACAAGCGAGCGCGGTCTAGGTTCGGCCCGGTGTCCCCAAAATAAGCCAGAGTAATGTGTGCCGTAAAATGATATTGCTGTTCGATTCCTAAAGCAATTAAATCGGGATTTTGATAGATCGATCGGCGCAACTCAAGAATTTGCTTGTAAGAGTTTTCGTCCGTCGGTGCCAAACAAACACCCACAGCTCTAGTCATCACCATCAACCCCAGCACTATCCAGCGAATGGGAGGGCCGCCCGCCAAGGGTTTGCAGGCGGCAAAACGATCGGCCATGCGCGAGCGCAGTTGCTCCTCAAATTCTGGATTTTGATCGGAGGCATCTCGAAAAGCGCTGCTCCAAATCAAATCGGCTACGGTTAAATGGAAGCTATCAGGAGGCAGTGCCACGAGCGCACCCTCCGCTATTTCCTGCAATAGCCGTTGTTGGATCGAGTGCAAATTACTATAAAGTGCAGCATTTTCTGCATCTTCCCCAGCAGGTGGCGTAATCACCGAATAACCCGGAAAAGGTACAGGATATCTGTGACCGGCTTCGTCGGGCTGAAATTTTGGAGATTCCTGAATGTGTTCCACCTGGGACTTGTAGGAGTCCAGCAGCGTCATTCGCGCCACCCGATTTACGTAAGCTTGATAAGTATCATCCAATCTTGATTTCCTCGCGGTGACAAACTCCCACACCAAATTTTATATTATGGTGCGGGCATCCAACAGTCCAATTCAGGATATGTTGGACTTGCGGAACGTGAAACTCTGATTTTTTGGGCTACTGAGCGTTTTTCATGCAAATTTACCTGTTTTGGGGGGAAGACGACTTTGCGATCGCGCAAGCTGTGACAAGTTTGCGCCAAACTGTCCTCGACCCCAACTGGGCTAGTTTTAACTATGACAAAATTATTGCCGATCGAGCCGACGCTGTGGTCGAAGGGCTAGATCGAGCCTTAACGCCCCCCTTCGGTACCGGCAGCCGTTTTGTGTGGCTGGCAAATACGACTGTAACGCAGCAGTGCTCTCCTGAACTGTTAGCCCAATTTGAACGGACGCTGCCGGTGATTCCCCCTACCACCGTGTTGCTGCTGACATCCGTCAAAAAACCCGACAGCCGGCTCAAGTCTACCAAGTTACTTGTCCAGTCCGCCCAAGTGCGGGAATTTTCGCCGATTCCGCCTTGGAATGACAAAGAATTAGCCCAGCGGGTGCGCCAAGTCGCCGGCGAAATGAACGTCAAATTGACCGCCACGGCGATCGAACTTTTGGCCGAATCCATTGGCAGCGATACCCGCCAGCTATACAGCGAACTCGAAAAATTGCTGCTGTTTGCGGGCAACCGCAGCCAACCTCTGAACCCGGAGGAAGTTGCCGCACTGGTGCACTGTCACGCCCAGAATACCTTCCAGCTAGCCGATGCGATTCGCGAGGGCAATACCTCCGCCGCTTTGGATTTATTGGCCGGCTTAACTGGCCGCAGCGAGCCTGGTTTGAGGATTGTGGCTGGCTTGACTGGTAAGTTTCGGATTTGGCTGTGGGTAAAGGCGATGATCCAAGCTGGCGATCGCGATGATAAAATTGCTCAAGCTCTAGACTTAGGGAATCCGAAACGAGTATACTATTTTCGCCAAGAAGTCAAGAACGCCAGCTTAGAAAAACTGCAAAAAAGTTTGCCTTTGCTGCTAGACTTAGAAGCTTCTTTAAAACGGGGCCGGGAAGAAATCTCAACCCTGCAAACCAAAGTTATAGAACTTTCTAGCTTGTTTCGCTGATGCGCGACAGGGCACAGGATCGGCCCCTTACTGTAAATTTTTACAACAAATTTCAATAGCGGCTATGTGCTTGATACCGGCTCGCGGGCCCAAAGGTCAATAGATACTAGAAATACTCTCAGAATGCCAAAGTAGAAGTTAATGTGGTAAATAAATATTGTCCGCCGAATGCCGATCGGTTAATATTATTTGCCGGCTCTCCACCCCCCCCCAAAAAAGAGCGCTACCCATGACACAACAGAACCCGCGGGAACTGCTCAAGCAAGGCGATCCAAAAGCGATCGCATCTAGCATCAACCGTACACTCAAACCCAAAGGCATCAACGCCGATGTGACGCGGGACAACGGCTGCCTCCACATAATTCTGGAGGCAGACAAAGTACCGGATCAAATGGTATTGGTCGATTTCATCCGCACCGGCATGACGAAGCTGGGACTCGAATCAATTCACACTGTCAAGGTTTACGGGCGTCGAACAGGTGACGGATCGCCTGCGTGGGAAGATGAAATCGATCTGATGCCTGCGGAGCCAATGCCTTACGCCTTGGATAGTAGAATGCCTGACGACTCTGTAGGTTTAGATGATGTCGAGCCCGAAGGCGAAGACTATTATCAAGAAGGAGAATTCGATCGAGATGACGATGAGGAAGACGAAGACATAGACGAAGATCAAGCCCCGCCTCCGAAAAAACAATTTCCCAAATGGGTAATACCTGTGGGTATCTTAGTACCTCTGGCGGTTATCGCAGGGCTTTTCTTTACTAAAACTTTCCCCTTCGGCGACTCGAACCCAGAACCGAACCCCCCCGAAGCTGCTTCCCCTTCCCCGAAACCCGCATCTCCCGCTTCTAAAGCCACCGCACCCTCTCCAGCCGCATCTGGGCGCGCCCCACAGGCAGCCACTCAGACCCCCGCAACCGCTCCCAATGCTGCTGCGCCCGCAAGCCCAGCTCCGACATCTCCACCACCCAAAGCTGCACCAGCATCTCCGGCACCCAAGGCAGCCTCTCCGGCGCCACAAGCCGCCGCGCCTACGCCTGACTCTTGGAGGCAAGCCGTTAACACAGCTCAGAAGGCAGCAATTTCGGCCCAGACGGCTCAGTCTCAAAATGAGTGGATCGCAGTAGCAAGCGAGTGGCAGCAAGCGGTTAAGCTCATGAGAGCCGTGCCCTCAAACAGCCCGAACTATCAAAAGGCTCAGCAAAAAGCGGCAGAGTATCAGGCTAATCTGATTGTTGCCAACCGCAGGGCGGCAGCAGCGCCTTAAGAGTTTTGAGTTTTGAGTTTTGAGTTGAATACTGGATGTGCTAAAAGTCAAAAGTCAAAAGCCAAAAGTAAAAAATCTTGTTTTTACTGAAAGCTTTCTTACCTTTTGACTTTTTTCAATTTTAGTGACATACTCCTACAGCAACTGAGTACAGTATGGTTTAGGGTTCTCAGGAAGTCCTCAAGATTGCATAGGACATTAGCTGTTAAATCTATTCTTTCTTGGTAGTTTACTTTGATACAATCATCCTTAAACTCTAAGATCGTTGCAGCATATTTTAGGGGAACTGGTATAACTCAAAAAACACAGCAACAACCCGGTTTATCAAAGAAACCGGGTTGCTAAATACAGAGCTTGGTTTAAATCTGTTCTTCCCCTTGATTAAAACGCTGAATTCCTTGATTTTCTTCGACGCGAGCAACAGAATCTTTGGGAATATTGAGGATGCCTGTGAATGGCTCTTGACTTGCTTTCAAAGCTTGTTCCTTGTTTTTGCGATCGGCAATTTCGCGCTGCAACTTGTCAATTGTCCGTTGAAAACGAGCGGCTTGTCTGAGCATTTCTTGTTCCGAAAAATCCAGCAATTGAATCAAATTAGCAACTTGATATTCCAGTAATTGGTTTTCGGTAACATTGTTATTTGTAACAACGTCATTAGCATTCATTGAAAATTCAAAAATATTTTTTTCGTCAAAAACAGACAATGCTGTTTTGACACTAAGCGCCAAATTTTTAAACATTTCAGCCGTGCTTTGGGGAATTTTAACTTTCAGGAACATCACTACCGCAAACAAACTTCCTGACGGCAGAAGTCCCCCAAATCCCAAGACAGACTTGACTTGGTAGGGGATAATTAAAGAATTTTGCTCAGGAATAAAGGGGCTGTCTTTTGCCTCTGATACGTGAAAAATATTTAATACTGCGGGCTCTAATTGCAGGAACCTTTCTCGCTCAATTCCGACGAATGTAGGAATGTCTAAACCAAACTGCCGGATTATTTCCGAAATCGCCGGCATTTGAGCCACTAATTTTGGGCTAACTAATGGAATAGCTGTATTTTCTGCTGCTGTGTGCCGAGAATTCCACTGCGGTTCTGTGCCTGCGGCTGCTAGCAGAGTCCAACATTTCATGTCAGCAGCGGGGGAATTGCCGTTCATTAAGCGGCGCGCGGATTGTTGCAATGAGTCTTCTAATTCCCCGTAGGGATGAGTTTTGAACAAACGCACTAAGGCACAGGTATTTTCTCCAGTTTGCGAATCGCAAAAATGTTGGTAAATATAGTTAACAATCTTCTGGCTGCTGGCTTCCATACTAGCAGTATTTCTACCTAACTGGCGCAGGACTAAGCTGCATTTCGCCATGTCTTGCGGGGTAAATAGGGTAATATCGTACATTAAAAAACGCTCTCCCAGACCTCAAACACTCTTTTTCATTTATCGTTAAGTCCGCTACTGCATCCGGAATCCTACTGAGAGTTTTGAGCAAAGTGTTAGTGAAAATATGGAGAAAATTTGTCCGCAAAATGCTGCGGTTTTGTGGAAAGATACAGAAATTAAGATTAAGGCAAAAAAAATCTCTTCCTTAGGGTGGGTGACAAGAACGGAAAAGCCGATGTATAGTTTTTGAAAGGATTTTTTACCACAACTCGCCCATAGGAATTAAAGAAACGGGGTTTTTCACCGGATATGCCTAGCGTTTTACTGGGCATTTTCGTAGATAAAAGTCGGTTTCTGGGTAAGCCACATTCACACAAATCCTAGAAACTCAAGCTGCAATTTTTGTGGCGTGCGATCGCACGCCGATGTGTCAAAACTTGGTACAATTTCCTCAGTCTTGGACGTAAAAACCGGGTTTTGTTACATAGAAAAAACCCGGTTTATTGGTATTGGTAAGTAGATGCTTTGTTCAAAACTTTTAACCATTCCAAACAACTCTATTGAGCTGGTTGAGTTTTTGCTTCCAAAGCATCTTTAGCAGACAATCCCTGATCTTGAACCCCAAAATACCACAAACTAGCAGCAGCTTCGGCGCGAGTCACGGATTTCTTCGGCTGAAACAGAGTAGTAAAACCAAAAACGCGGCGAATATTCGCCAAATCTCCATTGTTAAAATCAGCTAAAACTGCCCGCGAAGCCTGGGAATCAATCTTAGAAGCATCTTGAAAACCCCACTTTTCTTTCACTCCCTCAATGTTAGCTGTCGGCAAAACTTGACGAGTATCTAAAGGTACTTTCCAAAGAATCATTGTTTCGCGAGTTAAAGGTGCATCCGGGCGAAATTTTACATCTTTAGTTTCTCCAGAAAGCGAACTCGGAATTACACCGGCTTCTGCTAAACCTTGAATTGCTGAAAAATCGGGGTCAGTTTTGGGTACGTCAGAAAATGCTGGTTCGCTAGAGTCTACTGCTAATCTAATTTGTTTGGCTTGACGGGTAGCATAAATCTGATTGTTAGCTGCTACTAACCAGCGGGCGTAGTCGCGGCGAGTGACAATTTTGTTGGGTTTGGGCAAAGTGCTGGCAGTTTCTAAATTAGCACTTTCTGTCGATCGCACTTTCAGCACTTCTAACTGAGTTAAATCTGCCACATACTGCCGCAACTGTTGAGGAATTTGGTCGTCTTGTTGGCTAACTTTTGCTGCTTTTGGCGAAGGGGATGGCGTTGGAGTAGTTCCCTCTGAATTAGATGGAGTTGGTGAAGGTGTTGGAGATGCACTAGACTCGGAATTATTAGGTTGAGGACTGGCAGCAATTTCTGAAGCCTCTTTGCTGTAGTCGATCGCAAATTCTGTAGAACCCCCTACTTTCTCAGTAGGAAAAAGCGACACTGTTACCCGCAAATTATCTCGGGTTGCTACCAAAGAACCTTGTCCCTCGGCGGTTGGGCGGCTGACTATTTCCCAGTTGCCGCGCCCAAACTCAGTAGAGTAAAAGTTCTGAACGGAATTAACCGGATCTGTGCTTTCCCAGCGCAGCCGCACATTTTTTTCCGACGGATCGGTTTGCCCACCAACTTCGATTAACTCAGCATTAGGATAGAGTGGAATCTCTGTAGGGAAATCGGGAGGAAGTTTGGCGGTAGAGTTTGTCTCAACTGCTGTCGCTGGTGGCGGGGAAGAGAAAACCACTGGATTTTGTTGTAATTTGGGATCGGCGGCTAGAGATTCTTCGAGTGCCTTGCTGTTGGGGCTGTTTGCACAAGCTGTGACAGCAGCCAGCAGACACACGGCCAGCCAAGTATTTACAGCAGGGAGTATATTGGTTTTATTGGTTTTACTGGTTTTAGCTGGCGATCGCCCTTGAGAGTTGCCTCGCCGTTGAGTAAATATAATATTCAGCATAAATCCCCCCTTTGCGGATATATTTCTAGGCTAGCGCAGATCGGGCAAATATAATTTTTACCGAAATGAAATTGGTATATTTACTTCTAGTTACTGCTACATTACTTTTCTCTCCTGTCAAGTTTGCCCGTCCCGCTGCATCTCAACCAGCGCCGCTGCAGACAGCTATTCAGACGCCAGAGTGGCAGCCATTTTGCTCGGCGATGGGTCAGTTTGCGATCGATATGCCGGGAACTCCCAAAATTAATTCCGAAACTTTTTCAACTCAAGTTACCGCTCATACATACCGATCGATCTTAAAAAACAAAGAAACTTATTTACTTCAATACTTTGACCTAGATTTCCGGCAAAGCAACAATAATATTAAAATTACTTTAAATAATGCCGTTGATTTCTTTGTCGTGGGGGCGAATGCTAAATTATTGCAAGTGCGAGATATTTCTCTAGGAGGCTATCCGGGAAAAGAGTTTGAGTTTCAGCCGCTTTCCCCCACTGAACCTGTAGGTGTAGGTCAAGTTTTTTTGGTGGAAACGCGCGTTTACGGGCTGGTAGCCACTACCCCCGAACCAGAAAATGCTCAAAAATTTCTCGACTCTTTTCGTTTGTTTTGAAGCAGGAAGTTCGGCAACGAGCAGTGTACGGGATTTAACGGATTCAACGGATGGATATTGAAGGATGAAGTCAGAGGTTCGAGGTTCTAGGGAAAAATTAGTTGGCAGTGGCGATCGAATTTATTAATAAAGCTTACCCTTTTAAACTGGGTGTATAAGAAAATATTGGCTTTGGCAACGAAAAATAAAGCCATCTACGGGGTTTCTGAGGAATAATGCGGTCAAAAGTAATTAAGTTAAATTTGACCTAATACCTTATTTAGTTTTTTGTACTCTATCTAACGACATAGATAAATTTTACACCCGTGGAGCGATGTACATACTTCCTCAAGTTTATATATTTAATATAATGATTTTCAAATCGCAGCAAGCACAAACAAAGATGCTGTCTTGCTCGAACTGGCTCCCATCAGGCTCAACGAAGTCAGGGAAGTCAGGCTCATCGAAAGCTTACCCGGAGGGTATTAACATAATTATGAACAAACTAACACCAATTCTCCTCAGCGGCATCCTATTATTTGGAGCTGCTGCTTGCAGCGAGGGGGCTAAAACTAGCGCTGATTCTCCTAATTCTCCCACAGAAAATACCACCACCCCGCCCCCAGCCGAGACAGTTCAAAAAACTCAGGGTGACGCCACTAGCGATATTCGCAAAAACCAAGCAAATTCTGATATCAGGGCCAGAGAACAGCGCAACAATGTGACTGGCGGCGATGCAACAAGAGCAGATGGCGACCTCCAAAGTGAAGTTCGCTCAAAGTTAGAAGTAAACATCACGAAAGGTACACTAACTGTTGATGCAAAAGACGGGGTTGTCACTGTAGGTGGCACAGTTCCCAATGAAACTGATTTAGCTAAAATTGAGCCGCTAGCTAAAGAGATTAAGGGTGTCAAAACGGTGAATGTTACGGCTGTTGTCGCCCCCGCTGCACCCGCATCGCCTAGCAGCAGCCAATAAGTTAGAAGGAAAAAAGAACAGGGAAAGAAGGCAGAAAGAGGATGAAGAGGGAACAGGGAATAGAAAACAGGGAAAGTTGGTGCATTTTAAGATTGCTTCCGCAGCGGAGCGCAACGCTTGCGTGATTCTCTTGGTAGCGGGCTTTTAAGTTAAAAAGTTTAAATTTAAAAAGTTACGCACTCAAAGCTCGCGCACTGCCTGCAATTTTCTATTCCCAATTTCAGCTTTTCAATTCCTGAGAATTAGTTAGAAACCAGCCAGAAGATAGAGAGCAAGGTTATTCCCAGCGACCGATGAAAAATGTTGGGAAAGCAGGACTAAATGTGATTGATGACAGCAAGCAGAGCATAAATTCTGTAGTTGTGAAAAAGTAGTATATTTTGCAGGAGAAAGAAAATGGCTTTAGGTCAACACAAGCGAGCTGTAGGATCATTTTCTAATTACCGAGATACGGAACTAGCCCTGACGGAACTGCAAAGTAGCGGGTTTCCGATGAATAAAGTTTCGGTAGTTGGAAACAATCTTGATGGCAACGAAATTGCGGGCGCTAGCGCTGGTAAGGGTACTGACGACAAAGTGGGCGGCGGCGCAAAAGCAGGCGCGACAGCGGGAGTCGTGACGGGCGGTTTGATTGGGTTACTCGGAAGCATTGGAGCGCTGGCGATTCCCGGAGTTGGCCCGGTGATGGCGGGGGGCGCGCTCGCCACTCTGCTGGCAGATACTGTGGTCGGAGGTGCGATTGGGGCTGCTGCGGGCGGTTTGGTCGGCGGTTTGGTTGGCTTGGGAGTTCCTGAAGGAAAAGCTAAAGTTTATAGCGATCGCGTCTCGCGCGGAGAATATTTGGTATTCGTAGAAGGCACAGATTCGGATATTGCCACAGCCGAAGGAATTCTGAGCGTGCGGGGCATTCAGGATTGGGGCATTTACGATGTGCCGGCAGACACCGGTCACAGAGCTTCGGCCCGCCACAGGCGCGCGGTGGGCGTATTTTCAACCCGTCGCGAGACAGAACAAGCGCTGGGAGAACTTAGATCTGCGGGTTTTGACATGGACCGGGTTTCGGTCATCGCTAAGGATTCTGACTCTAAAGGGGACATCGCAGGCATTGACGTGCAGGAAAGCGCGGAAAACAAGGCGGATGAAGGGGCGACTAAGGGCGCACTCACAGGTGGCACTTTGGGCGGTTTGACAGGCTTGTTGGTAGGTCTGGGCCTAGTGGCAATTCCGGGAATCGGGCCGATTATGCTCGCAGGAGCCTCAGCTACGGCGATCGCCACTACACTCGCCGGTACGGCTTTGGGTGCGGCGGCAGGCAGCTTGATCGGAGCTTTAGTCGGTTTGGGAATTCCCGAAGAAGAAGCTAAAGTATACAACGATCGGGTAGCCAGGGGAGATTACTTGGTACTGCTTGACGGCAGCGAAGCAGAAGTCGCTAAAGCTGAAACCATTCTGAGCCGCGGAGGCATTCAGCAGTGGAACACCTACGACTATCCCAGCGTCGATAGTGCTCGGGCTGATTACGGCGCTGCTGGTACTCCGGGCGTTGATACTACGCCTAATATTTACGATCCCAATCAGGGCGTTAACCGCCACCCTCTGATTTAATACTTCAGACTTTGTTTGGGTATTGTTTCTACGAAGCACGTTAATCGCACTCGCCCACTCGGATTGTCGAAAGTGATGCAACCAACACGAGCGAGCTAGGGGTTTTGCACTTCGTCGGTAAAATTCTCTCAAAAGTCGGCTTTTTCTCTGAAAGTCGGCTTTTGTTTTGGGAAAAAAAAGCGACCTGTCACAATTTGAATTTTGATTAATCAGCCAGGCCGCAAGCTGGGCTTTGTGCGGACCCAGCGATCGGCTCCCTTAACTTTTACACCTTAAATTCGCAGTGTTTTTTTAGTCTGTAACACTCACTACTGCTCGATTGCAAACCCCCCAGTATTATCAAATTTGATGACATAAATTACAGCAGATATTGCCCGGTTAGTCCAAGAGCGACTATCTTTAATTATGGGGCGGCTAATTTCCGCAACTTATACAGGTCAAGTAGCCTGTCCCGCGCGCCCAGAAAAGCCTGCGGTGGTCGGCAACTATTAGAATAATAATATTGTCGTCGCCTTCCCGCGAGACTTAGGCTGGTCATTGGTTGGCTGTAGCAGCCCAATTGCCGTTGGCAAGACCTGCTACAGGAATACAGTTTTTCTGGGAATGCCTCAGCGAAGCATTTGAGAAGCCCAGGGACAGCTTTTATGTCCGGGAGCGTGTCTGGTGTCGGGTGTTCTGTTAATTAGAACCGCAAGCGCTCATGGATCGAGTAAAGATTAACAGCAAGCACAGCAGCGCGGGAGCACAATGGCTCGCGGCTCATTTTTTCGCGAAATCTCAGGCTCAGCGCAGCGTATTGTTTGCTTTGCCTGCGACTCGCTCAGCACTCCGAGGGAAACAGCCTTCCTGTTGGATTTCACTGGCGCGCAGCACAGTGGGGGGAGGTGAAACTAGCTGAGCTGACCGGGCTCTGCTTTCATGGGCGATCGAAGATAGAAGGCACTTATGTAGAAGGCTTTCGGGGTTGAAGCTCCGATATCTTGTTTCTTGATTGCACTAATAAATTCGATTGCCTGTACCAGCAATTTTTCCGGTCAGAATGCGGCGCGGATGCCGCCAGCAATACCCCAAATATTCGATCGATATTGACAAGATCGATCGACAACTTCTCGGTATTTTGGTAAATGGTTAGCAGTTAATAGTTAGTGATTAGCAGTTAGTATAAATACAACTAACAATTAACAACTAACATCAACCGCCAACTAATTACTAGCCAATTATAGACTTACAGGACTTACAGGCGGCGAGAAACTCGGTTTATTCATGACTGCCGCGCTGAAAACACCCAGATTTTTTCCGAAAAACGGGGTTTTTCGGGAGTTCTAACTAGGTGAGCAGGGTGATGCTAGGAATCAACCAGTTTTGACAATTGTTAATGTGGCAGTATTGGTTGAAGAAACTTACTGCCAAACACGATAGTACAAATTTTCAGACAACATAGAACATCGAGAAATTAAGGAAACTCACTCATTTTTTTTATGAATTTCACTGAGCTTTTAAGTGCCGATGAACTTTTAACGAGACATAGAAACGGGGAACGAGATTTTCGAGGGGCTAACCTCATTCAAGCTCATTTGAGTGAAGCTAATCTCAGCCGAACAAATTTGAGCAGCGCTAATTTGAAAGGCGCTAACTTAATTAGAAGCAAACTGATTGGAGCTAATTTAAACGGGGCCGACTTGAGCGGGGCTAATTTGTCTAAGGCGAAATTAATAGAAGCTAACCTCGGGAGTTCTAGTTTAACTGGAACTGTGGCGATCGGAGCCGATTTTAGCGGAGCAAATCTCAGCGGAGCAATATTGTCTCAGGCTGACTTGAGCAAAGCTGTGATGACGGGAGCGAGTTTAGTAGGAGCTTGTTTGCTAAGCGGCTCGAAACTAACTGAGGCTAATTTGAGCGGGGCGACGCTGAGCCGAGCAATTATGAGCGGGGTTGATTTAAGCAGAGCAAATCTGACTAGAGCGATTCTCAGCGAGGTAGATTTGAACGGGGCGAACATGAGCGGAGCAACTCTAATTCGGGCTTATCTCAATCGCGGAAATCTCAGCGGTGTCAATTTGGTTGGAGCTTCTTTGAGCGAAGCAAGTCTGCGGGAGGCTTCTATTTGCGCTGCTAATTTGAGCGGTGCTGACTTGAGCGGTGCTGACTTGCAATCCGCTAATTTAAATGGCTCAAATTTGAGCGGTGCCCACTTGCAGGGAGCTAATTTGAGTAAAGCTAATTTAAATGGTTTGATTCTGCACAATGCTGATTTGAGGGCTGCGAATTTGAACAAAGCTTCTTTGCGGGGAGCTAATTTGAGCGGTGCGAATTTGTCAGGTGCTAGCTTGCTGGAAGCGGATTTGCGGGGGGCGAATTTGAGTCACGCCAATTTGTCGGGAGCGGGTTTGCTGCTGAGTTCTCTGACAGGGGCGAATTTGACAGGAACTAATTTGTCGGAGGCTAATTTGATTGGGGCGAGCTTGAATGTTGATAATTTGAATGAAGCAGCTTTGGGCGGGGCGATTTTGCCGAATGGAGCTACTCACAGCCGGGATTGATGAGTTGATTAAGAGAAAAAAGTTTTGAGTTTTAAGTTAAAGAATCTTTAATTCAAAACTCAAAACTTTTAACAATAAAGAATTCAGGATTCAAGAGTCATAATTCAGTTGTGGGGGACGGGTTTTAATACATTGTCGCCGATCGACAATCTATTACAATTGGCAGTCAGCTATTCAGTTTCCTTAGCAATGTCACGATTGCTTGGACTAACTCATTCGGTTCGACAGGTTTTGCAACATGACGTTGAAACCCAGCAGCAAGAGCTTGTTCCTGATTAAAGTCTCCAGCATAGGCAGTCAGGGCGATCGCCGGAATTTGCCCGCCATGCTCTGGTGGTAGAGTTCTCACTTGCCGCACTAGCATATAGCCATCCATATCTGGCATTCCGATGTCGCACAGGAGGATATCGAAGGGTGTGGTTGAGAGCAGTTGCAACGCCTCGCTCGCAGACCCAAGGGCCGTCACTTTGGCTCCCGCTTGTTCCGCTACAAACGCCACAAACTCCCGTGAATCGCGTTCATCATCCACAACCAACACGCGCAGATTTGCCAGGTCAAGATCGTCCGATCGAGCTTCAGCCCGGCCGACAACTTCTTCAACCGGATTCGCGGTAGGCAAGAGGGGAAGTTCGACGGTGAAGGTGGCTCCCTGTCCTTCACCCCTACTCTCAACCCAAATTTTGCCGCCGTGCAGTTCCACAATTTGACGCGCGATCGCCAGCCCCAATCCCAAACCCCCAAATTTGCGAGTTATGGCTCCATCCTCTTGCCGAAAATGCTCAAACACATAAGGCAGAAACTCAGGATTGATGCCTTTTCCAGTATCGGTGACAAGAATCTGGGCATAACTTCCAGTTTGGGTTAACCTAACGCTAATTTGCCCGCCTTGAGGGGTGAATTTCACGGCATTGGATAAAAGATTCCAGATTACTTGCTGCAAACGCCCGGAATCGCCCATTACCATTCCGATGCCGGGTGAAAAGGTTGTTTTAATTTGCAGCGACTTGGCTTCTGCTGCTAGTCGAACGGTTTCCAACGCGGCCGAGATCACCATATTCAAATCAACGGACATCGCGTTCAACCTCAGTTTGCCGCTCAGAATGCGGGAGATGTCGAGCAGGTCATCAATCAGTTGTGACTGGAGTAAGGCGTTGCGTTCGATCGAGGCAAGGGCGCTAGCCGTTTTTGCAGCGCCCAGTTTCCCCTGCTGTAACAGCTTCGACCAGCCGAGAATCGGATTGAGCGGCGATCGCAACTCGTGAGATAGCACCGCCAAAAACTCATCTTTGATGCGGTTGGCGGTTTCGGCGGCTTCTCGTGCGGTTTGCTCCTGTTGCAAAAGCTTCTCGCGTTCAGCTTCGGCTTGCTTGCGATCGGTGATGTCGCGCGTTACACCCGCTACCATTTCCACAGCACCCTCTGCATCAAAAACGGGCACCCAAATATACTCGTAAGCTCTTGTACCGAACGCGCTGGTGTATGGCGTTTCATCCTTAAGCGGTTGGCGCGTCTGAATCACTTTGTGAATCTGATTGTGCAGTTTGACAGCTAAATCCACTGGGTAATCTAATTCAAACAAGTTTTTGCCGATGACTTCAGCGAAGGATTTTTGGTAAAGGTCGAGCAACGGCTTGTTGACATCAATGAACCGCCCGGACAAATCGAACGTATAAATAAAGTCCGGCACCGAAGACTTAAACGCGTTGAACTTTTGCAGTTGCCGTTCGAGTTCGGCGGACGTTTGGCGCAGGACTGCTTCGGCTTGAATTTGATCGGTGACATTCTTGAAATAAACGGTGATTCCATTTGCGGCAGGGTAGGTGCGGACTTCGTACCAACGATCGTGGTCGGGATAAAACGCCGTCAGTGACCCAGCCACGCGATCGCCCATTGCGGTCCTATAGATCGGCTCCAACTCGTTGCCAATCAGCCCTGGGTATTCTTCCCATAAATTCTTGCCAATCAAATCACCCGGAATGCGATCGAGCAGTTTTTCGGCGAATTGATTGACGTAGGTGAACCGCCAGTTCTCATCTAGGGCAAAGAATGCTTCAGCAATACTCTCCAGAATATTCCGACTCTGCTCCTCGCTTTCACGCAAGGCTGCTTCCGCCCGTTGGCGCTCGTTTTCGACGCGCACGCGATCGGTGATGTCAACGGCAGCCCCGTAAATCACTTGTTCTTCTGGGTAAGGCTGGGCATTCCAGAGAAACCAGCGGTAGGAGCCGTCTTTGTGCCGGTAACGGTTTTCAAACGTAAAGGTTTCGTTACCCGAGAACAGAATGTCGGTTTCTGCAATGGAGGTGCCGAGGTCGTCCGGGTGGACAAACTCAGTCCAGGGGCGGGATGTCATTTCGTCTGGTGTCCAGCCGAGGATTCGTTCAAAGGTCGGGCTGACCCAGTGGAAATAGCCGTTTATGCCCGCAATCACTTGCAAATCCGAACCGACGGCAAGAAACCGTTCCCGTTCCTGCTCAATTCTTTTGCGATCGTTTATATCCCGGAAGAAAAGAGACAGCCCCGTCGGTGAAGGATAAACCCGAACATCAACCCACAAATCAAACGGAGCATAATATTCCTCAAAGTCCACCGCGATTTGCTCGCTGAGCGATCGGCGATACTGGAATTCAAACTGATTGCCGATCGTGCCTGGGAAGGCTTCCCACATCGTTTTACCCAGCATTGCTTCTAGGGGAGTTCGCGACACTCGTTGTGCGGCTTCGTTGGCGTAGGTAAAGCGAAAGTCGAGATCCATTGCCATAAACGCATCGGTTACGCGCCCCAGAATGGTTCGCTCTCGCACTGTTGCTTCCTGCCGCAGCCGTGCCAGCTTCAAACTTGCTTCTACCCTTGCCAGCAGTTCACGCGCCGAGAACGGTTTAATCAGATAGTCATCGGCTCCGGCTGCGAGTCCTTCAATACGCGCTTCTTCGCCCGCGCGGGCTGATAATAGAATGATGGGAATGTCTTGGGTTGCGGGATTAGAACGCAGCGATCGCAACAACTCAAACCCATCCATCTCCGGCATCATCACATCTGTCAATACCAAATCGGGTGGATTCTTCTCAATGGCAGTCAAAGCGGCAACGCCATCGGCGACGGTTTGAACAATATAAGAACCGCTCAGAAGTCGCCGAATATAATCGCGCATATCAGCGTTATCATCGGCCAGGACAATTTTAGATTTTAGATTTTGGATTTTAGATTGAGCGGGTTGATTGACGAGTTCATGAGTGGATGGAGCCATGCTCCATTCTTCTAATCTAAAATCGCCTTCTGGCAACCAGCGTTGAGCTTCTTCGATATATGGCATCGCGCCTAACGCCGTTGATGCTAACGTGCAACTGACACCAATTTGCTCCGGCGGCAGATGAGCTGTTCCGGCGGGAACCGTCACCGTAAAGCAACTTCCCTGCCCAAAAGTGCTGCTGACATCGATCGCTCCCCCATGTAGTTTGACGAGTTCTTGCACTAGCGACAGCCCAATGCCGGAGCCTTCAAAACTCCGCCCTTGCGAGTTTTTGATTCTATTAAATCGCTCAAATAAATGCGGTAGTTCTTGGGAGGGAATACCGATTCCTGTATCTGCAACTGATAATTCAACGCGAGAGTCTATCCACCGCAATCGAACAGTGATGGTTCCCGCTAACGTAAACTTAAAGGCATTTGATAATAGATTGAGAACGATTTTTTCCCACATTTCGCGATCGACATAAATCGCTTCGGGCAAGGTTGGACAGTCAACAATCAGCGACATTCGGGCCCGTTCAATCAGCGATCGAAAGGTACTGGCAAGTTCCGCCGTATAGGTTGCCAAATCTACAGGTTCATAAGATGCTTGGACTCGACCTGCTTCGATGCGTGAGAAATCGAGCAAGCTATTGACGAGTTTGAGCAGCCGCATTCCATTGCGCTGCACCAACTGTAATTGTTCGCGTTCTTGAGGTGGAATTGTTCCATTCAAATTTGCGATCGTGTCTTCTAAGGGAGCCAGCATTAAGGTGAGTGGCGTGCGGAATTCGTGAGACACATTGCTAAAAAACGTGGTTTTAGCACGGTCTAACTCAGCTAATGCTTCGGCGCGTTTGCGTTCTGCTTCATAGGCTTGAGCGTTGGCGATCGCTGTTGTCACCTGCCCTGCGATCAAGTCAAAAAAACCTTTGTAATCATCATCAAACGTTCTAAGCGGACTCACCCCAGCAATCAGGAATCCGAAGATTTCTCCCGATCGAGCTAGTGGTAGAACTACCGCTTGATGAGGAGACCCGGACCACGCGCCGCCCGGTAAAAGTCCAAATTGCGCCTCCAAATCTTCAATGATTCTGCTTTCGCCCGTCTCCATGACAAGCTTCAATTGCCACTGGCACTTTTGGGCGGATGTAAGCTCGATCGCCTCACAAGAGGCAAGGGTTCCGGCTGCTAACCTTGTTGTAGCCGCGAGTCGTGCGATCTCGCTTTCGCCATCGAGTAGATAAAACAGCGCAAACGGGATGTCATAGGCGTTATGGGTCAATACGGTGGCGGAAATCTCGCAAGCTGCTTCTTGCGTCTTGGCAGTGACTGTTTCTGCTGCTAATTCGCGCAGCGTTGCCAAGCGGCGATCGCTCAAAACGCGCTGAGTGTCCTCGCTACAGGCGCAGAAAACGCCCCCCACTGGACCATCATCATTCGCCACCGGACTGTAGGAAAAGGTAAAGTAGGTTTCCTCTGTATACCCGTTGCGCTCCATTACCAGAAGCAATTCTTGATTCCACGTCGATTGTCCCTGGTTCAAAACCGCTTCTGCTTGCGGCCCTAGCGTGTCCCAGATTTCAGCCCATACCCGTGAGGCAGGCTGACCTAGTGCTTGCGGATGTCGCTTGCCGAGGATAGGAATGTAAGCATCGTTATAAAACTTGGTCATCTGCTGTCCCCACCAGACGAACATGGGGTAGCGAGAGCCTAAGATGATCCGAATCGCGGTTTTCAAGCTTTGCGGCCAGGTTTCTACAGCCCCCAAGGCCGAAAGCGACCAATCGTGCGATCGCATCAGCATCGCCATCTCGCTATTTCCTGCAAAAATCTGTTCAACGAGTTGAGACTGCTGGATCATGCGCTTGTCTTTCCATTGGGCCCACACAAACGGGCAACGATACTATCTCGGCTGACCGGGCGGGTTTAGCTAGATGACGCCAGAAACCCAGCGGGGATGGCCTGTTGCTGGTCAACTTTTACAGCATAGGCTGCTAGAGCGAGCGCTGGAATCTGCCCGCCGGGCGATCGTCTAGGATCTGTGAAATTTTACGCATGAGAGCATAGCCGTCCATCACTGGCATTTCGATATCATATCAATTCCGCCACCGCCGGAACGATCGAGCTTTGGTTTTTAGCTGCCAATGGAAACAAGAGATCGCTATTAATCAAAGAAGCTTGTTTGAGAAGAACAAGGCAGCGCTAAAACAACATTTCTTCCATTAGTCACCTCTGCCTGTGAGACAGCTCGGCCCCACCATACCGCCAGCGGTTGATGATGGGTACTTCTGGTAATCTTTATCTTTTTTTGTGAAAGATACTTGCAAAATTTTGGACGTGGTGCTACTGTAAGAAGGTTTGAGACATTATGAGTTAGAGGTAAAACCCCGCAGAATGAAACAATTGGGAACCCATCTGGTCGCTGATGCTTGGCAGTCTCCTGGAGACGTGCTCAACGATCCTGAACGTATCCGCCGCGCCATACTCGATGCGATCGAAGCCGGAGGAGCTACTCTCATCGATTTGTGCGTCCACCAGTTTAGTCCTCACGGAGTGACAGCTACTGCTACTTTGGCAGAGTCTCATATAGCAATCCATACTTGGCCTGAACACGGTTATTTTGCTGCAGACTTATTTTTCTGCGGGGCCGGCGACCCTCACCGAGCCATGAAGGTGCTACAGACAGCTTTGGAAGCTAAACAGGTAAAACTCACTGAGTTTACGCGCGGTTTCGAGCCTGGGGTGGGCATCGTAGGTTCTGCTTGTGAAGAGCAGTATGCGCCTCGTTCAGTAGAAACGATTGCCGCCAGAGGATGATGGCCAATTAGCGTAACTTTGAACATTTTATGCTAGGTTTTGTTTAAAATCCCACGGCTCGAACCGTGGGATTCTTGTTGGAATTTACTTTTTCATTAATAAAGGGCGGACAACTAAATAACCTGCGCCAAAAGCTGCAATGACAATCAGAAAAATTGCGATAGCCAACCACAATCCGCTTAAGTCTGAGGCTTTTTTGGATTGAGATCGCACGCGGTAAGGAGTTTCCGGCACTTCTACAAATAATTTTTCTGGAAGTGGCTGCGGCATCGAGGCGGGTGTTGGCTGCGCTTCCGGTAGGGGGAAAGGGAAGGCTACTGTCTGAGGTGGTTGAGGTATGGCAGAGTTAGTCTGCAGCGAGGTGGCAGGTGCTAGGGGCGCAGGTTCAACGCTGAAATTGAATTTGACAGGGGGCATTTGAGGCATCCCAGTCTGGGTGAGGCTCTGAGCCGAGTTGACTACTTGCTGTAGCTGTTGGGATACTTGAACTACTGTTTCTACTTCTCGCCGCAATTGTTGATTTTGTTGGACTAATTGCTGGTTGTGCGTTTTGAGGGAGTCGAGCATCGCTTGGGCGGCTTGCAGCTCTGCCGTGACTTCTCGATAAAGCGAAATTGGTACGGATGGAGAGTAACTATTTGAGTTTTCAGGGGAAGTATTGTCAGATAAGGTAGTATTTTGCATAATTGTAGATGGCGAGGGTGAACTTGTTTTAGTTTAGCCTGAGAGTATTTATAATTAGATCGATCGCAACACAATTCGTCAAGATATTTGTTACAGATATCGAGCGTAAATTTAATTAAATGTTACAAGTTATTAGTCAATCGCTATGAACAACTACGCAGCCGAACAAAGTATGTCCCAAAAGTCAAGCACCGAGGAAATTAAATACGGCGAACGCCAGATTTTGGAAGGGGAGTTAATTACTTTCCCAAATCCGCGAGTCGGGCGGCGCTACTCGATCAACATTACTTTGCCGGAGTTTACTTGCAAATGTCCGTTTTCTGGGTATCCAGATTTTGCGACAATTCACGTTACTTACGTGCCCGACGAGCGGGTGGTAGAGTTGAAAGCGCTGAAACTGTACGTTAACAGTTATCGCGATCGCTACATTTCTCACGAAGAATCGATCAATCAAATTTTAGACGATTTTGTGGCCGCTTGCGCGCCGCTAGAAGCGACGATTAAGGGCGATTTTTCGCCGCGGGGGAACGTCCACACCGTGATTGAGGTGTCGCATCAGAAGTAGGGCGGGTATTAAGCTGGTGTGGCATTGAGATTTAATTGTGGGGCGGCGTAGAAGCTCACCCCACCAAAGTCGTAAGAAATAAAATTGTTAAATTTAGTAAGTAATTGTAGGGTGCGTCAGGGCAGCCCTCTCAAGGTAGTCAAAAATTCCCTCCAACGTTTAAAATCTCTTAGTTTGTAGGGTGTGCACTGCGCGGCGGTTGAGTTTGTCGCCCACCGGAGAGTACCGATTGACCGGCATTTCAGCGTTTTGATTTTGAAACCCAACTCCGTATAGCAATTTTCATTGGTTGAAATTGGAAAAATCCGAACGTGTAATAGCGGTTTTCCGGTTCACATTAACCACCTCGACAAATCGGGCAATACGCACCCTACAAACTCAACTAATCTTTTTGATATTTATCGTTGGTGTAAGGTGCGCAATGCGCACCCTACGGTTAGGTTTGACTTGCAACAGAATTCGGGGCGATCGCACTTTTTTCCTCTGCTGTTTTCGATTCTGCCAACTTGTCCAAAATCTCCACAACTTCTCTTTCAAAAGTTACCTGAGCTCGATTAGTGCGCCCGCCGACGTATAGTTTGCCGTTTTTTTCCAAAGCCCAAATCTGCGAGTGAGACATATAGCTCATTAGCACGCTGAGCATCAGCAACCCGAAGCCGGTATAAACGATCGGAATGCCCGGATCGGCTTTAATTTGCAATCCCGTACTGCCTACAACTTCGTCAATTGTCAGCATGACTCCGTTAACTTCTACCGCTGTGCCTGCGCGAACTGTAGTTAACAATTTGCCATCCGTACCGTAGACTAACATCGTTCCTTGCAAGTCTTTTGCTAGCAGAGAAACTCCTGCGCTCAAATCGGGTTTTGTCGGAATCCAAGCTCCCCAGATTCGGCCTTTACCTTGAGTATCTAACTGAGCCATTGGTAATTGTAAAACCGGGCTTTTGTTGAGGCGAACTCGCACGGCGGCTATTGCCCAATCTGCTTGATAAAATGTGACTCCCCGGTATCTGAGAGGCTCGTTAACGTGAATGGTTTTGCGATCGACCTCTTGGCCTGTTTTGTCCAAAACTGACAGGTCAGAGTAAAATTGGTCGATCGCACCGCTGGGACTGTAATCGATCCAGAACCGATTAACTCGCATCGACCAATCCTTCGGTATTTGCGGCCCCGCCCAAGGCCCCGCATCCAGGATATTCTGCACCTGAAATGTTTCGCCGCTGGGAACCATTTCTTGACCGAGAAATCCCGTCATCGCGCCCCACATCGACCCAGCTAAAATAATTAGCATACTGGCGTGAACAATAATCGGGCCGACTTTGCCAATTATTCCCTTGCGAGCATAAACTTTTTCGCCTTCTCGAAATATGCGGTAGTTTTTTTGCTGCAAAAGTGGTTCTAACGAACTTAAAGCAACTGTTTCTAATTCCGCACTGAGAGCTAATTTTTCAAACTGCTTTGGTTCTTCATAAAATTTCCAGCGGCGGGCGGCTTTTAATGCGGGAAATTGTCGGGTAAATGTACAAGCTGTTAAGCTGCTGCCGAACAAAATTAGGATTGACAAAAACCACCAAGTGCGGTATACGTGGTCTAGTCCTGCAATTAGCACAACTTTCCAAGTAAGGAAGCCGAACAAAGCGGGGTGTTCTGGATAGTTAGATTGGTAAAACGGTACTGATTGGCCTTGTTCGATGACAGTGCCGGAAATGCTGAAAAATGCGATCGTCAGCAGCAAGATAATTGCCAACCGCAAATCTGCTAGCACCGGCAAGATTTCTCGCTTGAAAAATCTTTGAGGGGCAGTCGCCCAGCTTGAGAGTTTTGATAGAAATACTTCTTTTGATGTCATTGGTAATTATGGAGGAAGAAGGAAGAGGGAAGAAGGAAGAAGGAAGAGGGAAGAAGGAAGAAGGAAGAAGGAAAAGGGAAGAAGGAAGAAGGAAGAAGGAAGAAGGAAGAAAGAGGCGGAAAAACAAAAAATGAATAAAATATTATTATTTGATCTAGCAATTATCAATCAATTTTGAATTCTTTCTCTTTTATTTCTTTCTTCCTTCGTGTTCTTAGCGTTTGGTAAAAAAACTTAATTCACGCATTCCGTAGTGAGTGCTATATCTCTAAATAAGGACTTCAGTCCTTACTACGAAACTTACGCCGGAAGTATCCGGGAAAGCAGGGAGAAAACGCCAAATCCTACTAGCAAAACGCCGCTAACAGGCGTAATCCAACTCGACCACCGACGCAATTCTAACAACTTTTTAATACTCGCAGTAAAAGTACCTGCTATTATTAGCGGAGCGACGTACCCAGCAGCGTAAAACAGCAGCAACACACCACCTAAAACTGTATCTCCCGTTTTGGAAACCCAAGCTAAGAGTGTAGCTAAAACCGGAGTGCTGCAGGGAGACGCTACTAAACCAAAAGTTAAGCCCAATAAGTACGATCGCACGCCCGCAGGCAAATCTTTCGGCACCCACCCCACAGCGTCGAAAGAGGGCATTTGCAAGGGTAAAGCTTCGAGTAAATTCAGCCCCATTAGAATAGCGATAATGCTGACAAGAATCGGCAAACCCAAGCCAATTTTGCCGTAAACTTGTCCGGCAAATGATGCTACAATACCTAAACCCGCAAGGGTTGTCGCCAATCCCAGGGAAAACCACGCCGACTGGGCGGCGGCTTGCAGGCGGCTTTTTGCTTCGTATCCGCCGATGTAGCCGATCGTGATCGGCAACATTGAAAGCATACAGGGCGTTAAGCTCGTTAGCAACCCTGCCATAAAGATGACTCCGACGCTGACTAAACTGAGGTGTGTCAGTTGAGTATTTACTAAATTATTAGCAAATTGTGCGAGTTCGTAAAGTTGGGTTTGCAGGATTTCCATCAGTCGATTTTAGATTTTAGATTTTAGATTTTAGATTTTAGATTGACTCCACAGTAGATTTTAGATTTTAGATTTTAGATTGACTACACAGAGGCATCTGGGAGTTTAAACTAAATATCTAATTTTTTTATCTCCACAGTCAATTTTAGATTTTAGATTGACTCTACAGAGAAATCTGGGAGCTTAAACTAAATATCTAATTTTTTAGAGCTTCACGACTTAAGTCGGAGGCTTGTATCCCTCGGCAGGCGAGTTCAGGCTCGGTGCTGTTCAGGCTCTATTTCAAATTGTAACAGATGCGCGCAGGTTCGGTTTAAGATTTAAAATTTTAGCGAGATTGACTTGTTGGAAGTAGAAAAGTCGATCGCACCCCGGTTTAAATTGATATCTTGACACTATCTTCTGATATATTGACACTATTTTCAACAATCTGTTTGCAACGGGCGGAGCGTATTGCACCTGATAATTCATTGATTGGGAAACAGGCCGTAAACCCTATTATTGAGATTATTCATACAGACTTTAATTTAAATTTACTTTAAATTAAAGCCAATTTCTTCATTAATAGAGCCGTCTGGCATTATTGCCCCTGCCAGCACCGCACCTCTGAGATTTGCGCCTGTTAAAATAGCGCCTTCTAAATTAGCATTGCTCAAGTTTGTGACTTGTTTTGAACCTCGAAAAAAGAAACTGTGCAAGTCAGCACCTGTCAAATTACTCTCAGCCAAATTAGCATATTGCAAGTCAGCACCGTGCAGCGTCGCATCAGTTAAATTAGCTTCCGTGAGATTGCTTCCCCAAAGTCGAGAATCTAAGAAATTAGCATCTTTTAAATTGGCGCGAGTCAGATTTGCCAAAGTCAGATTAGCGTCCCACAATTTCGTGCCGTTGAAATTAGCTTCGGTCAAATTTGAGCGGCTGAGATCCGTGCCTAAAATATCAGCATTGGCTAAATTAGCGCCGCTGAGATCTGCACCCGAAAGGTCAGCATTTTTAAAATTGACACCGGACAAATTGGCGCCGGACAAATTAGCGCCACTCAAATTGGCTTCTTGGAGATTAGCTCCCCGCAAATCGACAGCGCTTAAATCGCACTGCTTCCACAGAAAGCTGACGCACCAATTATCTTTTAATAGCTGACTCAAATCGTCCGCCTTCGCGGCCATTACAGGAGGAGTTAAGTAGAGAGTGAACAGGACGATCGCCAACACGGTAGCGAAGATTTTTTTCAACTTCAGGACTCTTTTCATTGACACTAATTTGCGCAATAGATTCTTGATGTATACTCAAAGCATAGCAAACAATCGGGAACTTTCCTCACCAATCTTACTCAAAAATATTAATGAAATGTTAATCGGGCGTTAGCGCAGCCACAAACTTAACTCCGGTAGTCTTATACGGGCTTTGAGCTAAAAACCAGGTTGCTTCACAGATGCCTCGCTGCAAAACTAAGATTTTTCGCTAAAACCGGGTTTTAGATGGCCGCAAGTTCGATCGGCATTTGCCAGTGCAATATCTCTACAAAGTAATACTTGTGGCGCGCAGTTGCGATCGATGCCGCAGGGGCTTACCTCAAAACCATCTCGGTAGAAACTTCTCAATATGGCAAGGAAGAAACCGCCCATCTAGCCTGAAAACCTGATATTTAGCCGATTATAGACGCAATTTTTCTTATTTGCGATCGCCATCACTAACTAAGCCCAACTTTCATCACACAAGCGAATGCCCCACCATCACCAAATCTCATCAAACTTATCACGTTTCTGAGAGTACGCATATCACTGTCACTAGCTGAAATATCGAGCAAAATGAAAGCATACAGTTGAACACCAATCCTGCCATGCCTACTATCCCCATTCTCCCCAGCCAATTAGTCGTTACAACTATTTTAAATTCGATCGAATCTTTGGGATTAGCTAATATTGCAGGTCAAGTATTTTCGGGCGAGCAAGCTGACTCCCGACAAGAGGTAAATTTAAAAGTTACTGCCAGAAAGTTTTATACTCAGGGTTTAAAAAATCTCAAACAACAAGACTTGCACGGTGCAATTAAAAATTTTACTGTCACAATTAACATTAATCCGCAATGCGCTTCCGCTTACAGCTATCGCGGTCTGGTTCGCTATAAATTAGGCTACAAGCAATCTGCGATCGAAGATTTAACTACAGCCATCGAACTCAATCCTTACCGAGCCAATTATTACACCAATCGCGGATTTATGCTGACTCGTTTAAAAGATTATACTGAGGCGATCGCGGATTACAACTCAGCACTGCTGCTCAACCCCAATTTAACCCAAGCTTACTTTAACCGAGGTGCTATCCGCCTACAAATGGAAAATTCCCTGGCAGCACTAGCTGACTTTGAGTCAGCAATTCGCCTCGATCGCGATTTTGCTAAAGCTTACTTCAACCGAGGAGTGACTAGATATAAATTGAGAGAGGTTCAGGGAGCATTTGAGGATTTTCAGAAGGCGGCAGGGCTTTTTAAGCAGCAGGGCAGAATGGATTCTTATCGAGATGCGGTTTCTAAAATTAGAAAGCTATGGTATTAGTTGAATTTGGGAATTGGGAATTGGCAATTGGCAATTGGGGAATTGGGAATTGGCAATTGGGGAATTTGTAAGGTGCGCCACAAGCACCCTACACCTATAGTTAAAGTTAGCCAATTCTCAAGGCTGCATCGCCAGTTGGTAGATCGTCAGGACGAGGAATCGTAGATAAAGGAATTGCAAAGGCTGCATTTTGAACAGAGGCGACAGTAGAATTTTGTACCACAGTAGAAGCTCCTGCCAAGTTAATGACAGTATTGCTTCCAGATTGAGTGAATGTAGTATCGGATAAATTTCCTGTCAAAGCAATGCGATCGCCTTCATCTGGTCTAAAATCAACTATTGTATGACTTGTCGGGAGTAGGAGAATAAAAGGAAGAGAAGCAGGATCTACTCCGAGCAAAACAAAAGTATCTGCACCACTACCTCCTGTGAGAGTATTGTTGCCTGTATCTCCAATCAAAATATCATTGCCATCACCACCAATTAAGATATCATCCCCTTGACCGCCTCGCAAAAAGTCGTTACCAGCATCACCATTGAGAATATCGTCAGCGAAATTGCCAATCAGAATATCGTTGCCAACACCGCCGCTAATGGAGTCGTTACCTTTGCCGCCTCTGAGAAAGTCGTCGCCTGCTTCGCCCGTGAGGGTATCGTTGCCTTGGCTGCCGTTAATTGCATCATCCGTCGGTGAACCGATAATGCGATCGTTTGCGCTACCTCCCACTACACCGCTGGGATTTTGCTGAGAGTCTTGGGAAGTGACTTGATAGTTGTTGGGGGTGTTTGGCAGTCTGAGCGCTCGCAAAGATAGATTTACGAAATTGGTACTATTGATTAAATCGTTGAGCACATTAACATCGCTAATTATGCTAGAAACCCGACTGGGAACGATTCCTTGAACGACTTTTGCAGTCGAAATGCGATCGCCCTGCTGCACCGCATCCACCGTTTCAAAACCTTGAATAACGTTGCCAAAAACAGCATAATTGCCATTTAAAAACGGCAAATCATCCAAAGCAAAATAAAACTGCGAAGAAGCCGAATTCAAAGCATTAGAACGAGCCATTGCCACGGCACCGCGAGTGTGCTGCAACTGCGGCGTCTGGGTTACAACTTGGTTGTAAACAGGTTGCGCGGCCCCTTGCGGCTTGATTTCCAAAGGAATAAAACGCGCCTGATTGGTATCCGGGTCAATAAAACTACCCGTTCCCAATTGACTGGCTGGAATAGAAGTATCTCTGCTGCGCGGATCGCCTCCTTGCACCACAAAAGGATCTGGCTGACGCACAACTCGGTGAAACATCACCCCGTCGTAAATACCGCGTTCAACTAAGTCAACAAAATTTCCTCCAGTAAGCGGGGCATTAGTGCCGTCTACTTCGATCGTAACGGGTTGACCGTTAATTACCTGGACTACTATAACTTTGCCTGTTAACGGAAGTGCAGCGCTCATGGGTAAATTGCTATTTGAGTGAGTGATATTGGGGTTTTAGGAACAATCCGCGAATTGCCCCTACCCATTTAATCAGAAAACTGTAAACTTGTGTGAAGTACAGTTCTAGCTCTAAATTTATGATGTCCCGTCGCAAGTTTTTTAGCACTTTATTGGCAATTTGTCTAGTTTTTCTAAGTTTCAATTTTGCTGCGCCTGCATTTGCCCTAGGTGGAAAGCTTCCGGCGGTGAATGAAGCCGCACCGGATTTTAGTTTGCCGACAAACAGCGGCGACGGACAAGTCTCGCTCTCCGATTTTCGCGGTAAGTGGCTGGTAGTGTATTTTTATCCCAAAGACTTTACCTCGGGATGTACGATCGAAGCGCGGAGATTTCAGCAAGATTTGCCGAAATACTTGGCAAAGAATACTCAAATAATCGGTATTAGCGCGGATGATGTCGATTCCCATGCGGAATTTTGCGATTCCGAAGGTTTGAAGTTTCCGCTGTTAGCTGATACGGATGGTAAAGTGAGTAAAGCTTACGGTTCTTGGATGAGTTTTATCTCGGCGCGACACAGTTTTATTATTGACCCTGAAGGCGTTTTACGGGAAACTTTTGTGAAGATTAATCCGGCGATTCATTCTAAAGAAGTGTTAGCCCGTTTGGGGGAATTGCAGGCTAACGGGTAATACCATTTTAGATTTTAGATTTTAGATTTGAATAATTGGGAATGACTGATGAACGTTGTCTTGGTAGTGAAGACTACATTCCTCTGTATTTTCAGAGTATTTTAGTTTTCACTGCAAACGTTATCAGGTTGATTTGAACTCACATCTTGCACCATTCTCAATAATCCTTTTTTGGGTGAATTATCCTGGCCAACCCCTACTCCCCACAAGAAAATCTACTCTTTGTGGAACAGGTCTCAGAGCCGGTTGTTGACAATGCTGCAACATCTCTGTTTGACGGGAAATGATAGCTGGTAACGTGACAAGCGATATAAGAGTAAATCTAAAATCTAAAATCTAAAATCGCCTGTCCCGCCATCGTCAATGAGAATTAAACTGGCTATTGATTGCAACAGGATCGGCAGCAGATTCCGGCTCGTAAATTTTTCTATTTCTGTTAGCAAGGCGGCGTTCCGGGTCAATTCCCTCGAAGGTTGGTGGCAACCAAACTCGGACTACCAACAACACTCCCAAAACTATCAAAAAAGCGCCTGTTGATAATATTTGAACCCAGGGAGTTTCCAGCACTCCCCGCACGATGACTTCTCGCAAAACAGATACTATACAAACTTCTACAGCCACCCCTATCGAAACGCGCTGCTCTTGCAAGTAAATAATTAGCAGCCGAAATAATTCTACCAAAACTAATAAAAATAGAATGTCGGCAGTCACTTGCTTAAAATTCAAAGGAGGAAGCAGCGAGAAAAACATTTCTCGCAGTTCGAGTACCATGAAACAGAACAAACCGATACACAAAGAAATTACAATTAAATCTTGAACTGTTTCGAGAGCGCTGACTATTAGTTTCAGATTCAACCATTGCGGGGGGTGATTGATCTGGTTATTTGAACGGTTTTGCATAGACGGCTCCTGCAATCTGTTTGACTTGTTTACAGCTTAAGTTAAAGTTAGCTTATCTTTGAAAAAAAATCGGTTTAATTTATTTATAACCATTATAAAAATTCCCTGTGTTGACAATTTCCCATAAACTTTTATTTACCGCGCAGGCGGGTTGACATTTTGCCAAAGTTTGTGATAATCGACACCTGCTATTAGTAGATTTGACTGGTGAAAAGCAGAAGTCAATCGATTTTAGATTTTAGATTTTAGATTTTAGATTGAAGAATGGGATAATTGAAGAAAGCGACCTCACGGATGAATCCGGGGGCTTGTAGCCTGGCTGATGAAGGTCAAAATCCTAAAATGCTGCAACTGCTATAAAATATGAAAATTGTAAAGAATTATTGACCACAGGTTGATAAACTCAAGTTAGCGACTCTCGGCTTTAATCAAACAAAAGCCGGAAAGTCAACCGAAAAACCAAAAGTAATCCAGAGAGGATTGAACACAATGACATTTGAACTCGCACCATTACCCTTCGCCGCTGACGCCCTAGAGTCAGATCATATGTCTGCCGAGACGTTTTCGTTCCATCACGACAAGCACCACGCTGCTTACGTGACCAACCTCAACAAACTGATTGAAGGGACGGAAATGGCGAGCAAATCCCTTGAAGAAATTGTCAAGGAATCTGCTAAAGACCCATCCAAAGCCGGCATTTTCAACAATGCAGGTCAAGTTTGGAACCACAATTTCTTTTGGAATTCCCTTGCACCAGGTGGCGGCGGCGCTCCGACAGGAGCTTTAGCTGAGAAAATCAACGCCGACTTCGGCAGCTTCGACAAATTCAAAGAAGAATTTAAGAATGCTGCGACAACTCAGTTCGGTAGCGGCTGGGCTTGGCTGGTTTTAGATAACGGTACTTTGAAAGTTACCAAAACTGCCAACGCCGACACCCCGGTAGCACACGGCCAAACTCCGTTGCTGACTTTGGATGTGTGGGAACACGCTTATTATTTGGATTTCCAAAACCGCCGTCCCGACTACATTACTAATTTCTTGGATAATTTGGCTAACTGGGATTTCGCAGCAGCAAATTTGGCTGCGGCTTAGTAGCATCTGAGTTTGAGGACTAAAGTCCTCACTACAAACTTCATAGGTTCGTAGTGAGGACTTTAGTCTTTCTTGAGATGAGTATTAACTTGAGTTTGACGGGCGCGGTGCAACGCTGGGCGCAGCAGTGAAAATAAACGCCGAAGCCGATCGAACTACTTCGTATTAGTTAAAAATTTCTGAATTTGTGTTATAATGCACTCGGTAACTGGTTTACAAATTTTGTAGTTTTAGTGGCTGTTCGCGCGATGACCTCTTCACCAACCATAGCACCCGTTCGATCGAGTCAAGTTACCCGCAAACCTTATCCCAACTATCGGGTAATAGTCCTCAACGACGATTTCAACACTTTTCAGCACGTTGTGGAATGTTTGACGAAATACATTCCAGGGATGACGAGCGATCGAGCTTGGAAACTCGCCAACCAAATCCACCACGAAGGCCAGGCCACTGTCTGGGTTGGGCCGCAAGAGCAAGCAGAACTTTATCATATGCAATTGAGCCGTGCTGGACTGACAATGGCTCCGCTAGAGTCTACATAAAAATTTGTAGGGTTGAAGGCTTGTTTAAGTTTCGTTAACTCAATTTGAAACCTGCCAAAAGGGTTAAATAACTCGGTTCTCCTGAGCTAGATTATATGTAAACCTGCATAATCTTTTACTCAATTAGGAGAATTTTATGGATCATCCTTTTGATTTAGATGCTGCTCAACTCGAAGCAATTAATTTTGGTTTTGAAGAGACCCTAAGTGATGCACTCATCGCCCCCATCGGAGGTGGAATCATTTTCACGACTCTAGCTATGGGTGAAGAAGGTGGGAGTCATCCGATACAGTGTATCTCAGCTCCCTGTCCGGGAAATGAAGGAGGAGGAGGAGTAGGATTTACTCCCCCGCCTATTTTCGACCCTCCGATGACCACTATGGCTCTGGGTGAAGAGGGTGGAAGCCCTCCGATGACCACTATGGCTCTGGGTGAAGAGGGTGGAGGTCCTCCGATGACCACTATGGCTATCGGTGAAGAGGGTGGAGGTCCTATTCCTTCGTAATCTCATTCGTGGTGACAATTGTAGAAGAGATTCTGCCTAATTCCTGAACTCTTGAAATTGTTTCTGTAATGAGACTTTCAAAGATTCAGCCTCATTCGACAGTTTTTTTAATACATAAAAAGTTGCAACACTCTCAAAACAAGTGATGCGACTTTTCATTTATTAACTTGCATTTTAGCAGATTTTTAATTTTCAATTTTCCCATGAACATTTTAATTCTGGGTAATGATTCAGATGCTCATGCTGCTCATATAAAAGATGCTCTCACCCAAGCCGGTGCAGAAGTAGATTATTTAGATACCTATCTGTTTCCAAGACAGTTACGTCTGTCTTGGCAACCTGATACCCTGGTAGGGTGCTTGACGCTACCAGGAGGTCGCCAGTTGAATTTTCAAGATATTCACAGTGTATTTTGGCGCAATTTCTCCGGTGTTTACGTTCCACAGTTAAAAGATGCACATCAACAGCAAGTTGCATTGAACGATTCCATGAGTACAGTGCGATCGCTCGTGCAAGCTTGTCCGGCTCGCTGGATTAATTCTTGGCAGGCCTACCAATTTCATAAAGAAAAACCCCTACAACTGAGCAAGGCAAAGCAAATAGGAGTGACCATTCCTGCAACTTTAATCAGTAACAATCCAGAGCAAGTTAGGGAATTTGTCGAAAATCATGAAAAAGCAATTTTTAAGCCTGTTTATGGTGGCGCTCATACGAAGTTAGTCACAGAGACGCATTTAGAACCTAATCGCCTGGACTTGGCTTTGAGTATTTCTCCTGTCACAATACAAGAGTATATTCCTGGGACAAACATTCGCAGTTATGTGATTGGTGAATCAGTCTATTCTGCCGAAATTCGCAGTCAAGCTTTGGATTTTCGGGAAGATTTAGAGGCACAGCTAATTCCGATAGATTTGCCAGAATCAGTTAAAAAACAATGTTTGGCAATATTAAAGGCATTTATGCTAGAGTGGACTGCTATTGATTGGCGTGTCAAGCCAACGGGTGAGTATGTATTTTTAGAGGCAAATCCTAGTCCGATGTTTATACACTTTGAGCGTCAGACTGGTTTTCCGATTACACAAAAATTAGTCAATCTGTTAATGTATTAACTGGGATTTAAGAGGCGATCGTAATTTTCCCAATCATCCCCGCCTCTGTATGTCCGGCTACCCGCAGGTTGTAACTTCCCGATTTCATGGGAACAAACACCCATTCTGCCATAGCGCCCGGTTTAAGTTCCAGTTCGTGAATACTTCCTTTAATTTCCACATTACCAGCTTCAACTTTTTGAGTCCAACTCGCATCAGCAAAGTTTTTAGCAGTAAAATAATGTTTCTGCGAACTGGGATTTTTCAGCACTAATTTATAGCGCTTGCCCGATTCAAACTCTAGCAGATTGGGGAAAAACTTAAGTTCCCCCACTTCGTTACCTAAACTAACAGTAATTTCGGTGACAGGTTGGCGAGACAAATCACCTGCAGCACTAGCAATTGCCGCTGGCACCAAGATTGTTCCCAAACATAAAATTAGTCCCCAAATCACCTTGAGAGCTCGTTGTAACCGCTGGCTGCTGTAAACTTTACTTAATTGCAAACCGAGTAAATGGATCGTGGCTGTTCTGACTACTGTTAACGGACTAATGACTGCTGACTACTGACTTAATTCGATCGCCAAACTTCATCCCAAGGCCCGCCCCCAACTTCCAAACCCGATAAAGAACTTTGAGCCTCTAAGATAATTTTAGAACGCTGCTTGCCATTTTTTTCAACATTTCCCCCCAACAATTCTCGCAGTTGCAAGCGCAATTCGCCGTGCGTCGTATCCCGGCAGCAAAAAGCCATGCCTTTTTCGGTAGGAGTTCGCACATAAGTACCAGAAGTCTTTGTAGTGCCAATTAACTCAACTTCAAACTGGCTGTTTCTAGCCTGCATTTTCCAGCTTCCCCAAGGTTCAATATTCCAACTAACTTGCGAATTCCAAGGCACAAATTCGTAAAATTTGCCTCGGTAATGCAGACAAATCATTGCCACCGATTCCATCCACCACAGCACGCCCCGCTTGCCGCCGCCCGCAGTTAAAGCTAAATCCTCTTCGCCTTGAAAACAATTGCAATTAATCCAAAACCACTTTTGCGGAAAAGCACCGCCCCAGTTTTTTTCGCTGTAAGCGGGAGCATCTTTAAATTCGTAGCGTTGGCCGTTCCAATCGATCCAGCCCGTGGCTAAACCGTGAGCCATTAAAATTTGCCATCCCGGTTCAAATACGGGCAGAAAAGATAGCATTCCCGCCGTAGATTTCTGGAGATCATCGGAGTTTCCCCAGCCGTAAATAGGTTGAATTTCGTACTGCCAAAAACAGCGAGTGCTGCTTCCCGGATCGTGCAGATAACCTTGATTCAAAGTAGCAGTAGCTTGATAGCCTTCTTCGACGCTGCTGTCGAATACTTGCGGATCTAAATATTGGGGTTTAATTTGTAAATCTGTTTTGCCCCAATGTCCGAAACCCAAGCTTTCTCGGTGCGCCCAAAACTTATTTACATCGGGGAAGGTGCGGCACAAATAGCTATCTTTGGGGCCGAGAATTTGAGCTGCACCGCCACTGTAAGGTTGACCGCCTCTGGGGTCTTCTATTGAATACATGAATGCAAAAGATTGCCCGTGAATCGGTAATGTTATTCGATAGTACCAGCCTTCAAAAAAGCGCCGGGAACTGCCGTCCCAGTGGTAGCCGCTGTGAGGAGTTTCAATAGTTTTGAGTTGTGAGAGTGAATTTGACATAAAATTACCAATAGCAGAAAGAAGAGTCATTAGTCAGCAGTCATTAGTTATTAGCTAGCAGTCATTAGTCAGTAGTAGCGTGCTGGTGTGCACACCTGATCCAATTCGCAATTCCCTTTTTCCCAATTCCCTTTTTTCCAATGACTAATGACTGCTGACTGCTGACTAATCCCATTACCAATATGATAGGTTATTAATTATGTCTTTAGCACTTTGGCGATCGCCCTTAGCTCGCGCGCTCCACCGCAACCGCAGTCTTGCTTTTGCTCGCTACTTGCAACTAGCAACTGTTCGGGCTACCGGGCGTCCGGCCAACCGCACTGTGGTGTTTCGAGGCTTTTTAGCAGATACTAATCAGTTGAAATTTATTACAGATATTCGCAGTGAAAAGGCAGAGGAAATTAACCTCTATCCTTGGGGGGAAATTTGCTGGTATTTCCCCAAAACTCGCGAACAATTTCGGATTGCTGGAAAGCTAGTTTTAGTAGGGGCAGATTATCCAGAGGCAGAGTTGTGCTCATCGCGCCGCACAGCTTGGCAGGAGCTTTCTGAGGCTGCTCGATCGCAGTTTGCTTGGCCGCATCCGGGGGAAGACAAAGCCCCGGCTAGTGCTTTTGATTCTGCTTCCCCAGATGCGATCGAGCCGCTGCCTAATTTTTGCTTGCTGTTGTTGGAACCGGAAACGGTGGATTTGTTGGAGTTGCGGGGGGAACCGCAGAACCGATCGCTTTATCGGCGCGACGGGGAGGGAAATTGGTCCGTGCGATCGGTTAATCCTTGAAGTCAGTTGACTGTTAACTGTTGACTGTTGTCAGTAGGAAAGTTTTAAGTTGAAAAATTCCCAATGAAAAACTCAACACTCAAAACTATTTTTAGATGCCGGTGCCGTCGAAAAATTCTTGAATTGCTTTATCTTTTAACTTGCAGCTAGGGGTTGTAACTAGCTCTGTTTTTTCGGCTAAGGCTACATTGCTGGATTGGTTTAAAGCTTCTGATACTGAGTGGAAATTGTGGGAATGGGGAACAGAAGTTAAGGAGACAGATGCTTGAGGAAGCAAACTTTTTACTTGCTGTTCGAGGGACTCGATGCGATCGAGCAAAGAGCGAATTACCACAGCTTCCGAATCCGGCAAACTGCCGTGTTCTAGGGGATTGACGCGCACTCCCGATCGATACACGATGCGGCCGGGAATCCCTACCACCGTACAGTCAGATGGTACGTCCCTCAGCACGACGGAACCGGCGCCGATGCGAACGTTGTTGCCAATTAGCAGATTGCCTAGTACCTTGGCGCCGGCACCGACAACTACATTTTCGCCGACGGTAGGGTGACGTTTGCCGCTTTCTTTGCCCGTGCCCCCAAGGGTGACACCTTGGTAAATCAGGGCAAAATCGCCGATAATCGCTGTTTCGCCGATCACAACCCCCATACCGTGGTCGATGAATACGCTTTTGCCGATCGTTGCCCCTGGGTGAATTTCAATTCCGGTCAAAAAGCGAGCTATGTGGGAAATAAAGCGGGGGATGAAGGGAAGTCCCAGCACGTAAAGCCAATGTGCGAGGCGGTGCAGCACTAGGGCCTGAAGACCGGGGTAACAAAATAAAACTTCCAACCAGTTGCGAGCGGCAGGGTCGCGATCAAAAATTATACTGAAGTCAGCTCTAAGAGTCTTTAGCACTTTCGGATTTACCAATTTTGGTTAAACACGCCACTTTCAATTTTACATTTTACTGGATGGCGTAAGTGAGAGACCGATCGGGAGATTGGGGAGTGGCAGATTGGCAGATTGGCAGATTGGGGAGATTGGGGGAGATTGGGGGAGTGGGAGATTGGGAGATTGGCAGATTGGGGGAGAATTCGATCGTTTTTGATTGTCTCCATCCCACAGCGCCGCGGCGTTCTATTCCTGTACTGAGATTGTATAGTTAGACTTGACTCCAGGTTCGAGAGTACCGACCCAAATCCTGTAAGAGCCTGCTTGCCACTCAGAATCAACAATGCCAGCATCTTTATTCTGGCCTGCATCGTCTCCGCAGCGCACCGCATTACCGGGGCCTTGTACGAGTAAGGTTGTGTCCTTGCCTCCGCTGTTGACTTTGATTGCGAGTTTTGAAAAGTTTTGCTGCAAGACGATGATGTGGTCGGGAGTTGGCGTGGCAAAACCCAAACATTTGTTTTTGTGCCGATCGGCGTTGGCAATGGCAGATAGAGAGTACGATCCGCCTGTGGAACCTCTCAAAACTGCTGTTGGGGCTCCAAAACCTCGCGATAAAGTTAAAGTGCCGAAATTGGCTGTTTCTGCTAAAACTGGTAGGGCGGCGATCGCGGCGATCGCCGCCAAGACTGCACCGTTTTTGAAATTGGCTCGCTGATTAAACAACATGGCAATATTCCTCGCTCACAACTTAAAATTACAACTCAGAATTTACCCATCGCAGCCCCTACAACCATAACTCTGGAGGAAAAATAACTTTTTTTAAATTTATTCAAAACCTCCTGGCTTCTCTTGTTTATGTCTATCAGAACAATCCGTGTGCGATCGCGCTGCGAGTGCCACTCCAATTTCTGCCACAGGCGATCGACTCATATCCGAAATTGTACGGCGTCAACATGATTATTTTGATACTCCTAGCCTTGGTGTTGGCGATCTGTTCCCTATTGACACAGGTTTTGGTATTGTTACCTATGGGTCTATCTGGCTGGCTCCACTTCCCTAATTGGCTGAGCCTGACCTTGATTTTGCTGGCTATTTCTTGGTGCTTGGGGGATTAGTCAGCAGTTAGCATTCATGAGTTATTAGTTATTAGTCAAAAACTAATTATCAATGATTCCGCTTCCCCCAACGATCGAGGCCCGAGCCTCCCCGGCCTGATGATGTATACTTCACAATTGACAATCAGGAATCTAAAATCTAGGACTTGACATCTACCTATAGAATGATGCAACGACAATTTTATTCGATCTCAGGATTTCATTCTTCTGACAAAACCCTGGGGGAAACTCCTAAAAAACAGGAGCGTCCGATACACCGGGCGATCGTGTTAATGCTGGTGGCAACCGGTTTGCTGGGCCTGCACGCTAGTCGGCTGGTGGAATTGCAACTGGTACAAGGGAAGCAAAACCGGGAACGAGCCGAAAACAATCGCGTTCGCCTAGTGCCAATGCCGGCGAATCGCGGACACATTGTCGATCGCAACGGCAAGCTGCTAGCGGCGAACAATTTAGCTCGATCGGTATATTTGTGGCCGAAAGAACAAACCCCGGAAGAGTGGAAAGCGACAGCAGAAAAATTGAGTCCGCTGGTTAAAATTCCGGCCAAAGAAATTTTACAAAAATTAAAACAGGTCGATCCTCTATCTTACAGACCGGTGCGCATCAAGCAAGCGATGCCGCCAGAGGTGTTTGTGCCGCTAGCAGAACAGGTGGGACAAATGCGGGGAGTGGAAGTGCGGCCAGAAGCGAACCGCTACTATCCCGAAGGCAGTTTGGCGGCTCACGTTCTCGGATATATTGGCGAAGCTACCGCAGCAGACTTGGAAGATCACCCGGAATATCCGATGGGGATGATTGTGGGTCAGATGGGCATAGAAGCGAGTTCTAACAAGCAGATTGCGGGAGTTTGGGGCGATCGGCTGATCGAGGTAAATGCTCAAAATCAAGAATTGCGGCTGATGGGAGAGACACCGCCCAAACCGGGCGAGGCGGTGCAGCTAACCATAGACTTATCCATGCAAAAAGCAGCCGAAAAAGCCTTGGGGAACCGCCGGGGGGCAGTAGTGGCCCTGGACGTGAAAACTGGCGCGGTATTAGTTATGGCCAGCCACCCGACTTTTGACCCCAATCTGTTTACGCGAAAAATCACTAAGGATGACTGGGCAACTCTTCAAGACCAGGAAAATTCATTTTTGAATCGGGCCATGCAAGGCTATCCCCCCGGCAGCACTTTTAAAATTGTGACTTCCGTCGCGGGCATGGAGTCGGGCAAGTTTTCGCCGGACTCAATTCTCGGTACTTCGTCTTACATTACTGTGGGGGGAATTGATTTTAACGAACACAGCGGCGGTTACGGCTACATAGGCTTTCGGGATGCCTTGGCTTTCAGCAGCAATACGTTTTTTTATCAAGTGGGGATGAGTACGGGGCCGGAGCAAATTTCTAAGTGGGGACACCGCTTGGGAATTGGCAAGGATACGGATTTGAATCTTTTGGGGCTAAGCGGTGGCAATCACGGTCAAATCCCGACGCCGGAGGAGAAGGAGAAAATGTATGAAGAACCTTGGTATGCGGGTGATACAGTAACGATGTCGATCGGCCAGGGGTTGGTGTTGGTGACTCCTTTGGAGGCGGCGGTGATGGTGAGTTCGATCGCTAACGGCGGCTATCGGGTGAAGCCTCATCTTTTGACTTCTATGACCGGCACAGCGGAGACTAAACGGGTAAATACGGGGATGAAACCTTCAACAATTCAGGTGGTTAAGGAAGGACTGATCGCGGTGGTTGCCGAGGGTACTGGACAGGGAATGAATGACGGTACGATTCCGATGACGGCGGGCAAAACAGGGACTTCGGAGGTTATTGGACAGGAGGATCACTCTTTGTATGTGGCTTTCGGGCCTGCTGACAAGCCGGAAATTGCGATCGCCGTGGTTGTGGAAAATGGCGGTTATGGTTCTGTTGCCGCGGCCCCGATCGCGAAAGAGGTGTTTCAAGCTTATTTTGGGCAACCGAAAAAGGTGAAGAAGCCAGTAGTTATTAGTCCTTAGTTATTGGGAATTGGGAATTGGGAATTGGGAATTGGGAGTAGTTTCTTGTTCTTCCTTCCTTCTTCTTCCTTCTTCTTCCTTCTTCCTTTTTTCTTCCTGACATCCGTTACATCCGTTACAGAATCCGCTGCCGAACTTCCTTCTTCCTTCTGACTAATTCAGCCGCATAAATATTGTAGCTTTGCGAATTCCTGTTATTTCTCCCGTACTGGTGACAGTGAGCGATCGCAAGTGGTCGAACAATGGTCTTGCCGAAAGTTCAATTAACCTCAACAGCGGGATTTGTTTTTCCCAAATTGCCCTGCTGGATGGCCAGTCTAAATAAAAATAGCCGTCGTTAGATGGCGGTAGCGGTTCAATGCTGGTTTGAAAATCTTGATTTACAACTAAAGAGCCTGTTTCGGCTGCTTCTAGTGCTGCGTCCATTGCTTCTACTGAAGTGGTGAAAATTTCGTATTTGCCGACGGTGGCTCGAACTCCTTTTGCCTCGGTTTCGATCGCACTTTTTCTATTATTTTCTTTTCCATAATTTGGGTTCGTTGTCAACTGCGTCCAAGCGGTAATTTTCTGGTTTCTGAGAGTGAAGCTGCCGATGCTGTATTCTTTGCTGCGGGCAATTTCATCGAGTTTGTCGATCGCCTTTTGGGAATCAGCAGAGTTTTCGGCGGCAAAAATCCAGTCGGCACTATTTGACGAATTCGGAAGCACTGCTAAAGCGTATTCTCCTTGTACCCAGTCAAATATATCCTGCGGCAGGTTGACGCCCCAAACTTGCTGAATATCTGCCAGGGTGCGATCGACTAAATTTGAGACTTCAACGTTAGCTGACACCGCCGATGACAAATCAGCCCAAAAATTTCTTAAATCGGTGCTGGCGACCGCGAGAGGACTGGCTGAGGGAATGTACTGCAAGGCTTGCACAGGTTCGGAGAGTGTTGGAGAAGCTGTGTTTTCTCGCGATGTGACTAAAGCAGTTTGAGCCAGCAATCCCCGTCGGTTAACTCCGACAGCAACTGCGAGAGAATTAAGAGAAACTTGGGAATTTTGCTCGGTTTCTGACTGCGGGAGATTGACAAATGCTAAAGCGATTCTGCCTTGAGTTAGCTGCTGCAAAGCTTTTTGATATTCCGGGGTATTATTGAGATTTAGGCTGGCTAATTCAACGTTATTAATTGCATCTCGAATCACATTCGGGCTATTGGAAAATAAAACAAAATTTTGGTTATTTCCTGAATTTGAACTGCCGCCGATGGCTGCTGTTGCGAAGCTGGATGGCAACTTTGAATTCGGCAGAGAAAACGGGTTAAAAGGCGAAAGTGAAGCAGATTGTTTCTTGGCTATTGGTGCTTGTTTATAATTAATCTTCACGCCTTTATATAGTTCCGAATGAACTGTTTTGTCGGCACGAGATTGTTGGCGCCAGTAGGAGTCGAGAAATTGTTGGCTGCGATCGACCTTTTGGGAGGAAACCGCCAGCAAAAACCCGGTTTGTTGGCCGTTGCTGCTGTCGCCATCGAAATCTGGCGTTGTGACGGCGAGGGTAATTTCGTCACCTATCCAAGGTTGGATATCTCTACTGTAATCGAGACCTGTACTGGCGAGGAAACTTTTTTTGATTTGCTCAAATTCTGCGTGCGATCGACTTCTTTCTTCGGGACTGGCAAAAACTTGCCGCAATGCTTCGAGGCGATCGGGATTTACCAGCATTGAAGCTAACAAAGGTGCTTGTTTCGAGACAAACACAGCCGCAGCCGGAGTAGTTGTCGGCCCGCCGGCGAGCAAATTCAGGGGAGTGTGAGTTGTCAGCCAGTAAAAACCGCCGGCACTCAAGCCTAAGAGTGCCAAGACGCCAGCAATGAGGAAAGAAAAGAACGATCGCAGCTTCATACAACAAGGACTAATGACCACAGTCTATTATTAACTAGAGTAGCGCATGACCGTAGCTGTCGGCAGATACTTTTTGTGCTGTTCGGGAAAAAAAGGATAAACTAAAATATTCTCAAACTATAAAACCCAAGTAAAATGCTAACAATATCAACGCCCGCCGAACAGCGAGTTTTACTGCCAAATATTAGTTGGCAGTTATATGAAAGCCTGCTAGCGGAACTGGGCAACCAACGTTCCACCAGAATTGCTTATCATCAAGGTCAATTAGAAATTATGGTGCCGCTACCGGAACATGAAAATCGCAACAGGCTGATCGATCGCTTAATTGTAAATCTCATAGAAGAACTCAATCTTGAGTACAACCCCTTTGGCTCGATGACTATTAAAAAACGCCAAAAAGCAGCGGGTAAAGAACCAGATTCCTGCTATTATATCCAGAATGAAGCATTGGTCAGAGGGAGAACAGAATTAGACTTTGCTCAAGATCCGCCGCCAGATTTAGCACTGGAAATTGATATTACCAGCAGTTCCTTAAATCAATTCGATTTATATGCAGATTTAGGCGTACCAGAAATTTGGCGGTACGACGGACGAAGCATCAAGTTTTATCAATTGCAAAATGGCGAATATGCCGAGTGCAATTTTTCCCAGGCTTTGCCGATGCTACCGACTGCAAAAGTTGACGAATTTATCGATCGCTGTCAAACTACAGGCGCAACTGCAGCAGTGCGAGAATTCCGGGAATGGGTCAATCGATTTTAGATTTTAGATTTTAGATTTTAGATTTTAGATTTGAAGCATTCACCCCACGAATAAATTTGGGGGGCAAGTTTCATCGGATACAGGTTTTTTATTTCTCCACGGATGAATCCGGGGGCTTGTATCCTGGATGCTTTCGGTAAAAAATCAGTAATTGTGGAGTCTACCACGGCACTCCTCGCGCGTCGGAAAAATCTGCATCTATAACCGCCCCCGGATCGAATACAGCATCAGTTAAATCAGCCTTTCTAAACGATGTTATCGACAATTTTTCTATTTCTTCAACAGCAATAAAAAATCCGATCGCAGTTAACCCAAGAATTACCCCAGAAACCAAAAATAAGACTATTCCCCTAATAGTATCTCCGCCAAAAAATGTCACAATACCGCTAGCCCCGATCGCAGCAGCAGCCCCAGCCACAGCCCCCGCCACAATTCCCGCCTCGCCCCGAGTCGCAGCAATCGCCGTAGCAGCCGTTCCGGCCACAGCCACAGCCCCCGCATCCGCCCCGGCTATCAGTCCAGTCAAAGCCCCAGCGGCCGTCACTGTCACCGCAGTTACCCCAGCCCTAGCAATCAAATTTCTCACCCGCCTGCGGCTTTGTCCGGTTCGGACACCCTGAAAATTTGCCCCCCTCAAAATCGCCCCGGTGAAATTGCAGCCTCGAATGTCGCAATCGCTGAAATTCGCCCCTGACAAGTCAAGCCCTTTAAAAGAACGGTTCCGCAAGTTTTGGTTAGCAAAATTGAGATTTCGAGGTAAAGTCATTCGATTTTAGATTTTAGATTTTAGATTTTAGATTCACAACCCAAAGACCTAGGATTGTAGATTTTAGATTATAGATTGTAGATTAAGCAAGCACAGGGCATTTAGAATAAAGCCTGTGGTTTATAACGAGTTTCCATGTCTCCCATCTCCGAATCCCCATTTTCCCCCGAACAAATTGCCGGTGAAAGACTCACACCTGAAGAATATGAAGAAATCGTTCAGCGTCTCGGTCGCCATCCTAATAAAGCTGAATTGGGAATGTTCGGCGTCATGTGGAGCGAACACTGCTGTTACAAAAATTCGCGACCGCTATTAAAACAGTTTCCCACAGAGGGCGATCGAATTCTCGTCGGGCCTGGAGAAAATGCTGGCGTCGTAGACTTGGGAGACGGCTTGCAACTCGCCTTCAAAATTGAATCCCACAATCATCCGTCAGCAGTCGAACCTTTCCAAGGTGCAGCAACCGGTGTCGGCGGGATTCTCCGCGATATCTTCACAATGGGTGCTCGCCCGATCGCACTTTTAAATTCCCTGCGTTTCGGCAACTTAGACGATGCTAAAACTCAGAGATTGTTCAAAGGCGTAGTATCGGGAATTTCCCATTATGGAAATTGCATCGGCGTACCCACAGTAGGCGGCGAAGTTTACTTCGATCCTGCTTATTCCGGCAACCCATTAGTTAACGTCATGGCCTTGGGTTTAATGGAAACTCAAGAAATCGTAAAATCCGGGGCATCCGGCATCGGAAATCCCGTGCTTTATGTCGGTTCAACTACTGGCAGAGATGGCATGGGAGGAGCAAGTTTTGCCAGTGCAGAATTGACAGACAAATCTATGGACGATCGCCCCGCAGTCCAAGTAGGAGATCCATTTTTAGAAAAATCCTTAATTGAAGCTTGTTTAGAAGCATTCAAAACCGGTGCAGTCGTCGCCGCCCAAGACATGGGTGCAGCCGGAATCACCTGTTCGACATCAGAAATGGCAGCCAAAGGCGGCGTCGGTATTGAATTCGATTTAGACAAAGTTCCCGTTCGAGAAAGCGGTATGGTTCCCTACGAATACCTGCTTTCGGAATCCCAAGAACGGATGTTGTTTGTGGCCCAAAAAGGACGCGAACAGGAATTAATTGATATTTTCCACCGCTGGGGATTGCACGCCGTAGTCGCGGGTACAGTGATTGAAGAGCCGATCGTCCGAATTCTATTTAAAGGCGAAATCGCTGCCGAAATTACCGCAACTGCTTTGGCAGATAACACGCCAATTTATCACCGAGAACTGTTGACAGAGCCGCCAGAATATGCTAAAAAAGCATGGGAATGGACGGCGGATTCGCTGCCAGCATCCACACTGGCAGGTATCGAAATTAACGGTAATTTTCAAACTTGGAATCAGATTTTGCTGACGCTTTTAGATACTCCCACCATCGCTTCTAAACGCTGGGTTTATCGCCAATACGACCATCAAGTGCAAAACAATACTGTTGTTTTACCGGGAGGGGCTGATGCTGCGGTTGTCAGATTGCGTCCGCTAGAACCTTGCCAATCTTCTCTTGCTGAAGGGCTAGAAGTACACCCCCTTGCTAAGGGAGATCTGCAGAGAGAAAATGCTATTTCTCTAGCTTCCGAAAGCAAACAGGAAGAAGAGGTAATTCCTCTATTTAAAAAGGCACAAGGTAGGGAAACTCCAAAAGTTTCTCCCCCCCTTAGCAAGAAGGAAGCGCCCCTGGGGATGATTCCTGGAGTTGCTGCAACGGTTGATTGCAATTCTCGTTATGTTTATCTCGACCCTTATGAAGGTGCAAAAGCAGTCGTAGCGGAAGCAGCGAGAAACTTAAGCTGTGTGGGTGCTGAACCTCTGGCAGTTACTGATAATTTGAATTTTGGCAGTCCCGAAAAGCCGATCGGATATTGGCAGTTAGCGTCAGCTTGTCGCGGGATTGCTGATGCTTGTCGGGAGTTGGGAACGCCTGTTACTGGCGGCAATGTTTCTCTTTACAATGAAACGGTTGATGCTGATGGAAATCCTCAACCAATTTATCCGACTCCGGTAATCGGAATGGTGGGGTTGATTCCCGATTTGAAGAAAATTTGCGGGCAAGGTTGGCTCAAGAAAGGTGATTTAATTTATCTGTTGGGAATTGGTGATGCAAAGGAAGCAGAAAAGTCTCAAGATTCTGAACTTACCTTTTTTCATTTTTCCAATTCTGAACTCAAAACAGAAAAGCCAAAAATTCCTGCTTTTGCTACTCTCGGAGGTTCGGAATATTTAGCGGCAATTCACGGGATTGTAGCGGGGAAACCGCCAAGGATAGATTTTGAGTTAGAAAGAAAAGTGCAATCGGTTTGCCGCGATGGAATTCGACAAGGTTGGGTAGGTTCTGCCCATGATTGTGCTGAGGGTGGAATTGCGATTGCCCTCGCGGAATGCTGTATTTCTGGTAAACTGGGTGCGGAAATTCATCTCAGTTTCAATTCGGCAAAGGTCGGCCGCTGGGATGAAATTTTGTTTGGTGAAATGGGCAACTGCATTGTAGTTTCAGTCGCACCGAAAAATCAAGGAGTTTGGGAAGCTTACCTGCAAGAACATTTGACTAAAATGTGGCATAAAATCGGTTTAGTTGGGTGTGCTGAATCACCTTTGCGGGTGCTGAGTGCTGACAATCAAGCGTTAATTAAGGTTGCGATGGGTGAGATGGGCGATCGATTCTATAATGCGATCGAGCGTCGGATTGCATCTGTCTAATCGCAGTCCATACACAGGGCGGTTGAAACCGCGTCTACACAGACGAAACCCGCCGACGCGGGTTGCATTTCTTGAGTCCGCGAAGGCGGACTTTGTTTGTGCAGAAGCGATTTCAATCGCCGTTTCAATTTCCGGGTCAATCCCCCAATCAATCGCGGTGTCAATCACCCAATTCATCTATATAATATGAACAAAATCATTCATAAAATAAATGATTTGCTGTATCAATCCCGACTGGCCCAATCCTGAAAACCCAGACGGACAAACATCTTGCATCAGTTGTGGTCTTGAACTCGTACCCATCCTGCGAAATCGTTTCCGCACGATCAAATTCCTCGGTCAAGGTGGCTTCGGCAGAACCTATTTAGCAGAAGATATTGACAGACTAAATCAACGCTGTGTCGTTAAACAATTAGCACCTAATGTCCAGGGAAGTTGGGCGCTTAGCAAAGCGGTAGAATTATTTCAGCAAGAAGCCAGACAACTGCAACAGCTAGGACAACATCCGCAAATTCCATCACTAGATGCCTGTTTTGAAGAAGAAAACTATTTGTATCTCGTACAGCAGTTTGTCGATGGAGATAATTTGTTGACGCTTTTCCAAAATCAGGGAATTTGGCAAGCAAGCCAAGTTAAGCAACTGTTACTAGAACTCCTACCTGTTCTCAAGTTTATTCACGAACAAAAAATCATTCACCGAGATATCAAGCCTGAGAATATTATGCGCCGTCGCAGCGACGGTTTGTTAGTCCTCATTGATTTCGGAGTTTCCAAACAGTTGTCGGGAACAGTGATGTCGAGACTGGGAACGCAAATTGGTACGCATGGTTATGCACCATTTGAACAAATGAAATGGGGTGAAGCTTATCAAGCCAGCGATTTGTTTAGCTTGGGGGCGACGGCTTTTCATCTAATGACGGGGGTACATCCTGATGGTTTGTGGACGGAACACGGTTATAGCTGGACTGGCAATTGGCAGCAACATTTGAAAAGCCCCATAGATAAGGGATTGGAAGTGATTTTATCTAAGTTGTTGGCAAAAGATATCCAGCAGCGCTATCAATCAGCAGAGGAAGTTTTAATAGATTTTCAACGTCAGTCAACGCCAAATTTTATACAGACTTTAAAAAGGTTGGACTTTGACACCGCGACAGTTGATGTGCGGGGTAATATAACTAACCGTCAACACCGTCAAGCACAATTTTTCAGGGAAAATTTAGGTAGCGGTGCAATCTTAGACATGGTAGCAATTCCTGGCGGCCGTTTCGTGATGGGTTCCCCCAGTACAGAAGCAGGGCGAAGTAACAATGAAGGGCCGCAGCGTACTGTTAATATCTCTCCTTTTTTTATGGGTAAATATGCCATTACTCAAGAACAGTGGGAAGTAGTGATGGGGAATAACCCTTCTGATATCAAAGGTTTGAAACGTCCTGTAGAACAAGTAAGCTGGAATAATGCTCTGGAATTCTGCCAGAAAATTTCTCAAAAAACTGGCAAGATTTATCGCTTACCTTCGGAAGGCGAATGGGAATATGCTTGTCGCGCCGGAACTACAACGCCTTTCTATTTTGGCGAAACGATTACCCCGAATTTAGTTAATTATGATGGCAATTATCCCTACGGTGCTGCGCCGAAGGGACTTTACCGCAAACAAACAACGGATGTGGGGAGTTTTCCACCTAATGCCTTTGGTTTATACGAGATGCACGGGAATGTTTGGGAATGGTGCAGCGATAAATGGCATGGTAATTATAACGGCGCACCGACTGATGGAAGTTCTTGGGAAACTGGAACAGACAATAACCGAGTGCTGCGTGGTGCTGCCTGGAACTGCAATACGGTCTATTGCCGTAGTGCCTATCGTGGCAGGAATTGGGCGGTCCATCGCAGCAGGCACCTCGGTTTTCGCGTTGCGGTAGCGTCGGTTTCTTCCTCGTCCTAGTTTTCCCGGCGAGGACTCTTCTTTGCTCTCTAGCCCTTTAGCGGGTTGAAGCCGTAGGGTGCGTCGCCCGAAACAATCTGCAAGTTCGATCGACTATTTCACACCCACGCACCACAAATTAGTAAGGTGCGTCGTCCGAAAAATCTGCAAGTTCGATCGAGAATCTCGCAGCGACGCACCCTACAAATTAAACTGAAAAACTTATCTGCTCCGTGCTATTTCAATAACTTGCCACGCCAAAAATGACTTTACATGGCCGCACAGATTCCGATGATGATATAGTAGGTCAATTTTATGAAAAAGTCAAGATCGATCGCGCTTAAATTCTAATATTTGAAAAAGCCAGTGAAGCAATTTTGTAATTCATTTCCCGTTGCACGATCGCCTATCTCTTAGTCCCCCTCTGCTCAGACGAAAGTGTGTATAGAAGCGATTTCAATCGCCCGATCGCGCCCAATCCATAGCCCCATAGCCCGATCGCCCGATCGCGCCCAATCCATCGCCCCATCGCCCACCACTCATCAAGGTTAATATAGGATCGGGGGGCGATCGATACTACAATGCCATTAAACGCCGCATCGCTTCTGTCTGAAATGTTACACGAGTTGGAAATAATGACAGATCCGTGGCAAGATTAAGGGAATGTTAAGTTATGCGACGCTTTCGCAAACAAGATTTCCCGCTGAAACTGTCCCCCTAACCCACCTTCCCCATTAGGAACCCACCCATCTATGATTCCCAACCATTCCTTCGCGGCTGACGAGCATTCTAGTAAACCCGACAAGCCAGAGGAAGCTTGCGGCGTTTTTGGTATCTACGCACCGGGTGAAGATGTAGCCAAGTTGACGTACTTCGGTTTGTATGCCTTGCAGCACCGGGGTCAGGAATCCGCAGGGATTGCCACCTTTGACGGTGAAAAAGTCTACCTGCACAAAGATATGGGACTGGTTTCCCAAGTCTTCAACGAATCGAGTTTAGGTCACTTGCCCGGTAACTTAGCCGTAGGCCACACTCGCTACTCTACTACCGGCTCGTCGCGGGTTGTCAACGCTCAACCTGTTGTCGTCGAAACTCGTTTGGGAAGTCTGGCATTGGCACATAACGGGAATCTTGTCAATACCAAAGAATTGCGGGAAGAATTGCTGTCTCGGAAGTGCGAGTTTGTCAGCACGACGGATTCAGAGGCGATCGCAGTGGCGATCGGTTCCGAGGTAGACAAGGGCAAAGACTGGCTGGAAGCAGCGATCAGTGCCTTTGGTATGTGCCAAGGAGCCTTTAGTTTGACGATCGCGACCCCCAAAGGCGTGATGGGAGTCCGCGACCCCCAGGGCGTCCGCCCGCTGGTAATTGGCATCCTCCCCACAACTCCGGTACGGTACGTTTTAGCATCGGAAACTTGCGGCTTGGATATTATCGGTGCTGAATTTTTGCGGGACGTAGAACCGGGAGAATTAGTTTGGATTACAGAGGAAGGTATGGCTTCCTTCCACTGGAGCCAGCAGCAGAAGCGCAAACTTTGTATCTTTGAAATGATCTATTTTGCTCGACCCGACAGCCAGATGGAAGGTGAAAGTTTATACAGCTACCGGCTGCGGATCGGGCGTTTGTTGGCCGCAGAATCTCCGGCTGAGGCTGATATAGTTATCGGCGTTCCCGATTCTGGAATTCCGGCGGCGATCGGCTTTTCTCAAGCTTCCGGCATTCCTTACGCCGAAGGATTGATTAAAAACCGCTACGTCGGGCGCACTTTTATTCAACCGACTCAGACAATGCGGGAGTCAGGAATCCGCATGAAACTAAACCCTCTCAAAGATGTGTTGGAAGGGAAGCGGGTAATTATTATCGACGATTCGATCGTGCGCGGCACTACCAGCCGCAAAATCGTCAAAGCCTTGCGGGATGCTGGCGCGACCGCAGTTCATATGAGAATTTCCTCGCCGCCGGTGACTCATCCGTGTTTCTACGGGATCGACACCGACAATCAAGATCAGTTGATTGCTGCTACTAAGTCAGTCGCAGAAATCGGCGCCCAAATTGGGGTAGATTCTTTGGCTTTCTTGAGTTGGGATGGAATGCTGAAGGCGACTAACGAAGACCCGATGAGTTTTTGTTCGGCGTGTTTCACTGGTGATTATCCGATCGACGTTCCAGAAATGGTAAAACGGTCTAAGCTCATATTAGAAAAAGCTGGAACCTAGAAAATCAAAAAGCGAGAAAGCGATCGCCCGTCACTTTCCGCAATTTATGGATTTTCAAGTTTTTCTGGTAAGTCATTGCCAGAGTGTGTGTAGAAATGTTACATTAACTTAGCTGTAGCAATAATTGCAGAATTTGTGAACTGTAGTAAACAGTCGGTTGGGTAGAACTTGTGTGAAACCCAACACTCGGATTTTAGATTGGAGATTGCAGATTTGAGATTTGTGCTTGAATCTAAAATCGCCAATCTAAAATTGATGGGTTTTTCCCTACACTCTCGTTCACTATTCCTGCTCGAAGCGCTGTATGCTACCTGCAGACTGGAGGTAGTTCCTCCAGATGTCCACTCTCAGATTGAAGTCGCATTTCGCACCAACAACGGGCACATGAGATTTTTTCAGATAACAGGGTCGATCGCACTAATTTTTCCCACACAAGTATTCCGCAAGCCAACTTGCTTGAGAATCGCGGACGGGCTATTCATGCGAACTAAAGAACTTTAGAAACCCTTGCAGAGTAAAAATATGGCTCCTTGCAGTTTGAATGTTACCTCACCTGCATAGGGATACAACCCTCCGACATGAGTCGGGGAGAGCCAAAAAATTTAGATCTTAGTTTAAGCCCCCAGATTCATCTGTGGAGTGAATCTAAAATCTAAAATCTAAAATCTAAAATCGATTGACTGTTCAAAGAAGGCGGAATGCGGTTTCTCAAGTCAGCTTAAATCGGAAACTTCGTGCAATCAAACACTGTTCTCAATCCCCCGAGCAATCAAGGCTCATCCTCTCGTACAACAGAGTTACCTTTTACTCTTCAAGATATCAAGGCAGCCATTCCAGCCCACTGTTTTGAACCCTCGGCATGGAAATCTCTGGCTTACTTCTTTTTAGATATTGGAATTATCGCAGGTTTGTATGCGATCGCCTACACCGTCGATTCCTGGCTCTTTTACCCAATCTTTTGGTTGATGCAGGGAACCATGTTTTGGGCATTGTTTGTAGTGGGCCACGACTGCGGACACGGTTCATTTTCTAAGAGCAAATGGCTCAACAACCTGATCGGACACCTCTCCCACGCTCCAATTCTGGTGCCCTTCCACGGTTGGCGGATCAGTCACAGAACCCACCACGCGAATACAGGCAGCTTAGATAACGATGAAAGCTGGTATCCCGTGTCGGAGAGCCATTACGAACAAATGCGCTGGTACGAAAAGCTGGGACGCTTCTATTTGATGTTATTTGCCTACCCAATTTATCTGTTTCGCGGATCGGGCGTTCGGGCAGGTTCTCACTTCATGCCCGGTAGCCAGCTTTTCCGTCCCTCCGAAAAATGGGAGGTGTTGACGAGTTCCGCATCCTTGGTACTGATGGTAGGCTTTTTAGGCGCCCTAACCTATCAGTTTGGTTGGCTGTTTTTACTCAAGTTCTACTTGGTTCCCTATGTAGTGTTCGTTATGTGGCTGGATTTGGTAACATACCTGCACCACACAGAAGCCGATATTCCTTGGTATCGCGGTAAAGATTGGTCTTTCTTGAAAGGTGCATTGTCTACGATCGATCGCGACTACGGAATCATCAATTCCATCCATCACGACATCGGGACTCACGTAGCCCACCACATTTTCTCGACGATGCCGCACTATCACTTGAGGGAAGCAACGGAAGCCATCAAGCCCGTGTTGGGCGATTATTATCGCAAGTCAACCGATCCAATTTGGAAGAGCTTTATTCGCTCTTACTGGGATTGTCATTTTGTCTCAGATACAGGTTCTGGAATTTGCTACGAATCGCCTAGCACTCGGCGATCGGCTGAAGTTAAGTAGCTTAAATAAACAATAGAATATGCAAAAACCCGGCTTCTTAAAGAAACCAGGTTTTTCTTTTTTGCGCGTGTTTGATAATAAGATGTTCCACATTTAACCTGCATATTGGGGCGGGCAAGATGCCCAGCCCAAAAGAAATTTAATAGTTTTAAAAATGCAAACTAACTAAATGTTTTTTAGCTGAGCGTATCCGCTGAAAAGAACACAATCAAAGAGGTTTGTAAGTTGTCACACGTTTAATCTATATACTTATTTTGATTGCAACTCTTGTGGGCCGTTGCTCCTAGCCCGCCCCAAAGGTAAAAACTAAATGCAGTACAGCTTAGTTAGGACTTCAGTCCGAGCAAGTTTTATGAGGACTGAAGTGCTCACTACCAACTTTATAACGGTTATTATACCGGAGATAATATTACAGATTACCTTTAAGCCCGATCGCCGTAACAATAGTCCACGCATCCACCAACAGCAGCAGCAGCGTACATAAAAGTAAAATAAGATACATCCAAGGCTGCGACAAAGGGCGGACATCTCTAGTATCAATACCTGTTTTTGCTTCCACCAAACCGACTAATTTACCAAACCCAGCCACTCGCATTGGCAACAAATAACCTTCACCCGAATGACTCAAAAAATAGTAAACTAAACCTCCTTGACCGGTCGATCGAGGTTTGAGAGCTTTTACCTCAGTCCAAGGTAGCGACCAACCCTTGCGAAAAAAACGCGGAAACCACTTGGGATATGTGATTTCAATCCCTTCTTCGCTGACAATTACCCTTTCACTGAGCGCGCCGTACAGGCCCACAGCGCCGACAACAATTGCCGCCCAGAGTGCGGCCGGCGGAACGGGTGCTTTCGTTACTTCCGACAAAAACGGCAATGGAATTGTCAGGGCCGCGTACAAGCTCAACAGCGTGATTCTAATCAGGGGAGAAAGCCGGAATATCGCCGGCTCAAATACTGGGGCAGAAGATGGGGAAGAGGCGATCGGTTGTGCTGACATGGCTGAAATTCGACAAGCTGTTTAATGATATTTTTACACAGTTGTCGGACCCGCCAACAAAACTCAGGGAAATACGAAAAACCGGATAATATTTGCAGTCGCGAGTTTCGATCTAAAATTCATTTCAGAAACTTTGATTCTTAAGTGTTGAGTTTTTACCACTTTGCTGAAGTTGGAATTTTGAGCGCGGAGTTATCAATTCACTGACAATTTATAACTCAAAACTCACAACTCCGATTAATCGACGGCGGTTAGCGCCGGTACAGTCAAAGGTTCTGAGATTTCTCGGGATTTGGGGCGGCCGGCCATTGCTGTTCGATCGCCCTGAACTGCCTCTGGGGATCTGCTAGGATTAACCTTTGAATAGGGGCCTTCGTTAATCTGCAAGCGATCGCAAGGAATTTTATCCGACAAAATTGCACTGGCCATCATCCCGGTGTGAATTTCCAATGCTGCGGCCGGCATCGCTTCAAACACTAAGCGCTGTCCGGGAAACACCACTCGTTCAAAGTACCAGTTAGGAATGTTGGCGATGCGAGCAATCTGAATCTGACTGGTGGCGTTGACGTAGCAGCACAGAATCTTGCTGTCGGTGTCTGAGGGTAGGGGGTCAAGAATTTGAGCCATAACTGCTGAGGGAGCCTTGCCTAAAAGTTTTAGTTATCTTCTCAGGCTAACACTAGGCGATCCCAGCCAACTGTAAAGCCGACTACCAACTCCCTAACACATTAGAGACCGATCGAACTTTAATTTATAATTTACTCGTATAAATATTGTTTTTTTGACACCCAGGTTGGATATTCGGTCAATATACGCTGTATTTGCTTAAAAATTAGCTTTTTTTTGCTGCTGTCGCCGATCGACACCAACACGCTGGGCCTTGAGCCGAATCGAAAAATTTAAGAATATTTAATATCAAATTGCGAAAATTAGACCGATTGTAAAGTTATATTAAAAGAATATTAACATAGTAGAAAAAGTTCCAGTTTAGGATATGGCAATTATGGAAAGCCGAGAAAACCGAGTCCTGTACGTTCGCCTCCCTTGCAATCCGATTTTTCCGATCGGAGTTGTGTATCTTTCGGATCACGTACACAAGCTGTTTCCCGATGTCGAACAGCGCATTTTCGATTTAGGTGCGGTGCCCCCCCTTGATTTCGCTAAAGCTTTGGATACCAGCATAGACGAGTTTAAGCCGACGCTGCTAGTTTTCTCTTGGCGGGACATTCAAATTTACGCGCCCGTGGGCGGCAGGGGCGGCAATCCGCTGCAAAATGCCTTCGAGTTTTACTACGCCCAAAATCTGCTGATCAAGTTCCGGGGAGCACTCGGAGGACTGCGTTTGGCCGTGTCTTACTATACCGAACTCTGGCGCAATTTGGGACTGGTTAAGCGGGGATTGAAGCGGGCCCGGAAATACCGCCCTGAAGCTCGTGCAGTGGTCGGTGGCGGTGCTGTGAGCGTGTTTTACGAGCAGTTGGGACGCAGTTTGCCGGCGGGAACTGTGGTTTCGGTGGGGGAAGGCGAAGCTTTGCTGGAGAAGTTGATTAAGGGCGAAGATTTGGCCGAGGAAAGATGTTATGTGGTGGGAGAAACCGTGCCGCGGGATCGCCTAATTCACGAAAAGCCAGCCAACATTGAGAAAACTGCCTGCGATTACAACTACATCGAAACGATTTGGCCGGAATTTTCTTATTATCTACAAGATATGGACTTCTATGTGGGAGTCCAAACCAAGCGCGGCTGTCCTCACAATTGCTGTTACTGCATTTATACGGTGATTGAAGGAAAACAAGTGCGGATCAATCCGGCGGATGAGGTGGTGGCGGAGATTCGGCAATTGTACGATCGAGGTATCCGCAATTTCTGGTTTACCGACGCTCAATTTATCCCTGCACGCAAATTCATCGACGATGCGATCGAATTATTGCAAAAAATCATCGCCGCCGGCATGACTGACATACACTGGGCTGCTTACATCCGTGCGGATAATCTCACACCAGAGTTGTGCGATTTGATGGTAAAAACGGGGATGAATTACTTTGAAATCGGCATCACCAGCGGTTCCCAGGAACTGGTTCGCAAAATGCGGATGGGCTACAACTTGCGAGTAGTTTTGGAAAATTGCCGCGATTTAAAAGCAGCAGGTTACAACGATGTGGTTTCCGTGAATTACTCGTTTAACGTCATTGATGAAACCTTTGAAACCATCCGGCAAACTATTGCTTATCACCGAGAATTAGAGCGAATTTTCGGAGCCGATAAAGTAGAACCAGCTATTTTCTTTATCGGCTTGCAGCCGCACACAATTTTGGAAGAATACGCCTTTAAAAAGGATATTCTGCAACCGGGGTACGATCCCATGAGTTTGATGCCTTGGACAGCGCGCAAATTGCTGTGGAATCCCGAGCCTTTGGGTTCGTTTTTCGGGCAAATTTGTTTAGAAGCTTGGCAGCGCAATTCCAATGATTTCGGCCGCGAAGTGATGGCTATTTTGGAGGAAAAACTCGGCTGTGCGGATTTGGAAGAGGCATTAACCGCGCCTGTGGAAATCAAAGACAAACAGTTGGCAGCCGTTAATTAATTACCACGTTCGCAGTCAGGACGACGGTTATTTGAAAAATGGGAAATGGAGAAAGAATGTATCTTCTGTTTCCCTTTTTTTTATTCACTAAATAGCTAAACGCAAATCAACATTACCGTCTAACTGAGTCAATCGATTTTAGATTTTAGATTAAAGATTAAAGATTAAAGAATTGAAGCATTGACCCCACGGATAAATTCGGGGGCTCCTTTATCAGATACAGGTTTTTTATTTCTGGACGGATGAATCCGGGGGCTTGTATCCTAGATGCTTTCGGTCAGTTAGCGATCGCATGGGAGGCGAGAAACCGGGTTTCTAGGAAAATAAAAGGTTTAGTAACGAGAAATATAGCAATCCTTGCAGGAGTCGTAAATTTTTTACCCCACCCCAACCCTCCCCTTAGTAAGGGGAGGGAGTAAGAATTTCACAAATGATTTAGGAGTGCTATATATGAAGAAACCCGGTTTCTCAGATCGGCGTGAACAAGTCATAAAATCTTAAAAATCTCCTCAATGCAAGAGATTGCTTTCCTTCTATCGCATTGACATACTTGTGTATTTTCACTGGTGTAAGGTGCACAGTTCGCACCTTACTTAAACCGACGGTGTACCGTGTTCCTGCATCTTTCACCTCTGATATTAAATATTATTAATATCCAGAAAGATCGCTTAAGATGTAATTATATAGTTAAAACCAGGAGTGACAAGATGTTTGATAAAGATAGATTTAAGGGCATTAAAGGAGTAGTTCTAGTTATGGCTGGCATTAGTGCGATTCCCTTCGGGATAGCTTCGCTTCACGGCTTTTTGACCGCTTCAGCACAAGCAACTGCACTAAATGAACCGATTGGGAAGGTTCTGGCGATCGCACCGAAGACTTTGGGCAACGATCGACCGCTGCAAATTGCTCAAGTTGAGGGATGTCCGAGGGCCGAAATGGTGCAATCTTTCGCAACGCCCAACTTTTCTATATACATTTGCCAAACCCAGGAAGGCGATATTTTTTACCGCGGCTTCAGCAAAATAAATGGCAGCCAAATCAATGTCATGCAAGTAACTACAGGTGACGACGGAACTTATGAAGCGACTAACGGCAATATTATCTATTCGATTAACCCCCAACGGCTGCAAGTCCGGCAGAATGGTAAGGTAATTTTAACCGAAGGTGTTATCAAGTAGCACTAATTGTGATTCAACGATCGATCCTCTAAATTTAGGGTGTATTTTATGTAAGTGAAAAATTCAAGACCAGCAAAAATATATTGATTCCTTAATAATCAAAGAGAATCAGTGGTAACGGTTATAAAATTGACTAACTTTTATTCAAATACCTCTCAATCAGGACGATCGCCACAATATCGTCCACCGGTCTCGGCGGCGTCCGCATTCCCTTCGGAATCAAGCGGTCGAGTCCCGTCGGAGGGTACATTTGCCAGTAGCGTTCCTTGGCTTCCAAACTGCTGTACCTCTCGTCCACCCGAACAATTTTGAGCGCAGGCGACAAACTCTGCGTCAATTTTTGTTTCCAACTCTTAGAAGTCGTTTGATCTCCGAGCACCAATAACTCAATTGAAAACTGTTCGCACAGAGATTGAATAGTCGAAATTGCACTCTCGGAGGGTACAACTTCATGGTAGGAAACATTGTTATCTGTACTCATGACGGCGATACCGCACTTGTCTTTACCTGGATCGAAACCTAAAATCATAGTCAGATCAATTAAAAAAAATATTGCTACAATCCTCAATCTTATACCAATTATTAAAAGTCAAAGGGAACCGTAGGGACACGGCATTGCCGTGTCCTACTCCCCGCGCCGGACACGGCATTGCCGTGTCCCTACAGATGCTCGCATACAATCTATATTGCCGTGTCCTACTCCCCGCGCCGGACACGGCATTGCCGTGTCCCTACAGATGCTCGCATACAATCTATCTGTTTCACTAATTTTCAGAATTGGTATCAGTTACCAATTACCAGTTACCAAATTTATTTTTTAATTTTTAAGTCTCCTTGGCCTTGATTCTGTTGTCCGGTGCGGAAAACAACGGCTCCGTTTTCACGAGCAACTAAATCTATTTTAAGCGGGCCGGCGATGTAAGTGACATCTGCGGCGATCGCCTGAACATCCACCGGTTTCTCGTACTGCTGCAACCGATCGATAAAATCCGCTAAAGTTTCAACCCGATTGTCGGCTACTTGGACTCTACCGCCGACAACGCCGATCAGGCGAGCGCGAAATTGACAAGCTTCTATCAATTGCAGCAACTGCTGCCGCACCTGTTCGTCGGTCAAAGTCACCGGATCGACAGCAACCCCTGCAATCACATCTCCAGCCCGGAACACAACTCGATTGATTTCTGCTTCTGCAAATACCTTAATTACCTTTTCTTGCCGCAGGTAATTAGCGCCGGCGACAATCCGCACCACGTAGTCTTGCCCGTCTTTAATCTGACTAATTAGTTGATCGATTTCTGCTTTAGTAATTTGAATAACCTGGTCTCTAACCTTCCTATTTTCCGGCTGCATGAGTCCGACGGTGGTTTTATTTGCTTCTCGCAAAAGTCGATCGATCGCGCCGCTCGCCATACCGGGTTCGATAATGCGAACGACGCCAGCAGCTAAAATTTGACCGCGCCTGATGGCAACTGTACCCTCGCGGATTGCCTGAAAGTCCCGTTCCAAAACTTGCACTTGCTGCTGCAATAAAGTTTGTTGCTGTTCGAGTTGAGCTTGTTGCTGTGCCAAGGTTTCTAAGAGTGCTTCCCTCTCGGCAATTACTTTGTCGCGCTCGACAATTATTCGATCGCGCTCGGCGAGATTTTGCACCCGCTGGGCAATTTCCTTGTCTCGCTGGGCAATTAGTTCGTTGCGATCGACAATTTCTGTGTCTCGCTTGGCAATTTCTCGCTCTCGCTTGGCAATTTCTGCGTCTCGCTGGGCAATTTGAGCTTTTACCTGCTCTCGCTGCTCGATTAACTGTTGGCGCTCTTCTTGCAGTTGAGCGATTTCCGAGCCTAAAGTCGTTTTTTGAGCAGAAACAGTTTTCAATTGGTTCTCAGTGCGATCGAGCTGAGCTTTTGTAGTCGATCGGGCCGTTTCAACCAGTTTCAATTGTTCTTCGGTGCGGGATTTAGCCGCTTCCACACTGCTGAGCTGTTCTTCTGTCTGAGATTTAGCCGCTTCTACCTGACTTAACTGCTCTTCAGTTTTAGACTTGGCTGCTTGCACGCTGTTAAGCTGGGCCCGCAGCGAGTTTAATTTTGTTTGCGTCCGAGCTTGCTCGGCATTAGCGGCTTGGAGGGATTGATTAATTTGCTCTAAATTGGCTCTAGCTTGCGCTTGAGCGGCTCTGGCTTGAGCTAATTCAGTTTCAACTCGATTTTTTTCTTGAGTGGCCTGGTTGATTTCTCTGCGGGCGTTGTTGAGCCTTTTTTGAATCTCGTCTATTCTAAAAACTCCCGTTCGCAGCGGTTTGCTAGTAGCAAACAAAATGCCCAGAGTCAGTGCCGACAGGATGCTGCCGGCCATTACTGTCACAACAACAGCAGTATCGCGGGGGCGAAGTTTGAACAAGCTCAACCTTGCCTTGCCGACTTTCGTCCCAAGGCGATCGCTGACAGTGGCGATCACACCCCCCAACACTAAAATTACAAATACCAGGATGTATCCAGCAGTCATTCCGATTTTAGATTTTGGATTTTGGATTTTGGATTGAATCTAAAATCCAAAATCCAAAATCCGATACTTTCTCGGCATCAAGTGAATTGCTGGCTTAAGGCCACCGGGTTGTGGACTGTGATCTTTTTCTTGTGGATCGAGATCATTGTTTCTTGCCTGAGATCCCCCAGCAAACGAGTCACCGTTACCCGTGTCGAGCCGATCGCTTCGGCGATGGCCTGGTGGGACAGCTTCAAATCAATCGTAATCCCCTCTGTACCGGGTACGCCAAAGTCCCGGCACAGAATCAGCAAAAAGCTGACGAGTCTCGAACCCATATCTCGGTGGGCCAGCGTTTCGATCATCATCTCGGTTTGCAAAATCCGAGACGACAGTCCCCGCAGCATCACCATCGACAGTTCCGGGTCTTCCTTGAGCGCTTTCTCGACTTGTTCGATCGGCAGCGAGATCAATTCCACCGGCGTAAAGGCTACCGCGTGGTAAAACCTGTCCGATCGGTGTCCCGTAATCAGAGACAGCACGCCAAATACGCTATTTTCGCGCAGGAGGGCGACTGTAATTTCTTCCCCTGCTTCGTAAACCCTGGAGAGCTTCACAGCACCTCTAATGAGAACGTAGACGCGCTCAGCCGGGTCTCCAGGGAAAAAAATTGTCTTGCCCCGTTCAAAGGTTTCCACAATGGGTGGAAACGCCCCGCCGCTGATTTGGCGGAACACGGCTGCTAGCGGTCTATCATGCGTCACGACTAGATCCTTTGTACTAATCAATACTTTATAACTTGCCGATTAAGCTTATTGAGTAAATATACTTCCCAACCTCCAATATGCAAGGATTCTGTTACTTCCATCTAATGTTAAGGTAAACACACGCTGTATGATTAAATCTAGCCCTTCTCTTAACTTTTTCAATTCCGCCTCCATGTAGCTCCACAGCAAAATTAATATCAATTGTGTCTCACTTGTGTCTCAATTGTGTCTGAATCAGTTAAATCTGAATCAGTTGTGTCTAAACTGGCGGGGTTGTCGCATAGAGCCAATGAGAACGGTGCAAGTTGCTTCTAGAAGAAATACAGATGATAGATTTGACCGGAAAAAATGCTCTTGTTACGGGCATTGCCAACAATCGCTCGATCGCCTGGGGCATCGCTCAGCAGCTCCACAAAGCTGGGGCCAATCTCGGCATAACTTTTTTGAAGGACGAGAAAGGCAAGCACGAGCGCAAAGTCGCTGAACTGGTGGAACCGCTCAATCCCAGTCTGTATTTGCCCTGCAATGTCCAAGACGAGAGCGAAATTGAGTCCACTTTTCAAACCATCGCCGACAAGTGGGGCAAGTTAGATATCCTGGTCCACTGTCTGGCATATGCCGGCAAGGACGAACTTTCGGGAGATTTCACCAACACCTCGCGCCAAGGTTTCTCCAATGCTTTAGATATTAGCGCTTACTCGCTGGTGCGGCTTTGTGCTGCTGCTAAACCCCTGATGGCCGAGGGCGGCAGTATTGTGACGCTGACTTATTTGGGCGGCGTCCGGGTAGTTCCTAATTATAATGTGATGGGAATTGCTAAGGCGGCTTTGGAAATGAATGTTCGGTATCTAGCTGCTGAACTGGGCCCGTTAAATATTCGGGTAAATGCGATTTCTTCAGGCCCAATTCGGACTCTTGCTTCCTCAGCAGTTGGGGGTATTCTCGATATGATCCACCACGTTGAGGAAGTGGCGCCGCTGCGGCGGACGGTGACTCAGCAGGAAGTGGGAAATGCTGCGGCTTTTCTGTGCAGCAATCTCGCTAGCGGAATTACGGGTCAAGTTTTGTATGTCGATGCCGGTTACGAAATCATGGGAATGTAACGGTAGTCGAGAGTTTTGAGTTATGTAGGGGCGGGTTTAGACAATAAACTTTTACTTTAACAAGTAAGTTTTATTCAACAACCGCCCCTTTCGATAGTTTTGAGTTTTGCATAATTCTCTTAACTAAACACTTGAGAATCAGCGCCGATCAAGCTCTAATCTTCAATTACTAATTATCAATAGCTAATGAATGACCAATTGCGAATTATGGAGATAATCGATCGCCCTTCTGTGCCTCCTGCAACTTCAGTTCAACCAGGTAGGGCCGCCTTAGTGAAACGCACGACACTGGAAACGGATGTCACGGCCAGCCTCAATCTCGACGGTGTGGGAACTTGCAAGGCCTCTACGGGGATTCCGTTTTTAGACCATATGTTGCACCAGATTGCTTCTCACGGATTGATCGATTTGGACGTGCAGGCGATCGGGGATTTGGAGATTGACGACCACCACACGAACGAGGATGTGGGAATTACCTTAGGCCAAGCGCTAGCAAAAGCTGTCGGGGATCGATCGGGCATTTCTCGCTTCGGCCATTTCATCGCACCTTTGGATGAAGCTTTAATTGAAGTAGTGCTAGACTTTTCGGGACGGCCTCACTTAAGTTACGGCTTGGAAATTCCCAATCAGCGGATCGGCACTTACGATACCGAATTAGTGAGAGAGTTTTTTTCAGCGGTGGTGAACCACACTCAGATGACGCTGCACATTCGACAGTTGCAGGGGGGCAATTCTCATCACATTGTAGAAGCGGCGTTTAAGGCATTTGCGCGAGCTCTGCGGATGGCGGTAGAAATCGATCCCCGGCGTGCCAGTCGGATTCCGAGTTCTAAAGGAGTTTTGTAGTATGGGGCTTGTAGTAGCGTTTGGGCGCTACTACGAACCTGTAAATCAAAATAGGGATATCACTCTCGGATTTTTGAGCGTTACTCAGTTAATATCTTTCGCATTGATGAGGTAAAGCTACAAATATTTCTGAAAGTAATGGCTCCTTTAACACCTATAAAAGGCTTCACAATGCTATGTCTAGAATTAGCTAAAGGTAGCATAAAATTCACAATAGCATACTTTTCATTGTCTGAGGTAATATCTGTTTCTAAAGTATGCAATTGAAAAATGCTACTATGAAAAATTTGAAAAGGGCTTTCTAAAGCTGCCAACTCTTGGTCAGAAAGCTCAATGTATTGTTCAAAATTTTTGATAAAATCGCATAAATCTTCAACCTCAATTGGTTTGGGCACAGAACTAATGGAAAATGCAACAAGCTGAGTGGTGCCAATGTTTAAGACGATAAATAGATTAACAACATTTTTAGAAGACATAAGTTTTGTTATATAAAAAGTAATCAGGTATCCGTCAGCCTCAAGGCAACATTTCTTCGTCTCCTTTAGTTTCGGTAGATTTGAAGGAGAGGGCATATATGAAGCTCTTCTGGCTTCCTTAAGAGCTTCCATCTCTTTTGTCACATTACACACCCACTCTAAAAGTTTTTTTGCTTCTTCTTTAGACTTCCCTAATTTTATTTCAAAATCATTGATGACTATCCCGTTACAAGCTTCATTAAGTAAATGCTGTAATAGAAACATTTCCTGAAACAAAAAGCTAATTGTCATCAAGCTTTCACCGGACTGTTTAATCTCTTGAAGAATAGATTCAAAAAAACCTCTAGCCTGTCTGGGAGATACAGCCACTCTTGTTGTAAAACTATTTGGTATTACCTGTTGCACTTCCTGAACAAGTTTCAGGAAAAATTCTACTTCTTCGACCGACAACTGAATCGCAACGTTGTTATATGCTATTGTAGCAACCTTCATCATAATTTTTTTTATATTGAATTGACTAGACTTGTTGGAAAAGTGGAATAGGTTTGTAGTAAGGACTTTAGTCCTTAGTGATGAGTTGGCAAAGAAAGGACTGAAGTCCTTACTACAAACAAGTTAATCAAGACTTTTACTAACCAGTCGCATTCCATCTATCCAAACTTTGTCAAGAATCGGAAAGCATCCAGTACATGACTCGCACAAACGTAAGGGGAAGTATTGTAAAAAGCTTGCCAAGCCGTCGCTTTATCTTCGTCGTATTTATCTGCTCTTTCCAAGTGTTTACCCAGCCAATTCAGCCGCACCGCGTGACCGACTAATACATCTAAAACGATGTATTCTTCTACTTGCAATTCTGGATTGCGCTGGCCAATTGCCGCCAACTCCATCAGCGCCTCAATATTGACTTGTCGGTATTCGGGCGCCCCAATTTTATTCAGCATTTATTGGCCTCCTTTAATTTCGGTAGATTTGAAGGAGAGGGCATATATGAAGCTCTTCTGGCTTCCTTAAGAGCTTGCATCTCTTTTGTCACATTACACACCCACTCTAAAAGTTTTTTTGCTTCTTCTTTAGACTTCCCTAATTTTATTTCAAAATCATTGATGACTATCCCGTTACAAGCTTCATTAAGTAAATGCTGTAATAGAAACATTTCCTGAAACAAAAAGCTAATTGTCATCAAGCTTTCACCGGACTGTTTAATCTCTTGAAGAATAGATTCAAAAAAACCTCTAGCTTGTCTGGGAGATACAGCCACTCTTGTTGTAAAACTATTTGGTATTACCTATTGCACTTCCTGAACAAGTTTCAGGAAAACTTCTACTTCTTCGACCGACAACTGAATCGCAACGTTGTTATATGCTATTGTAGCAACCTCGATCATAATTTTTTCTATATTGAATTGACTAGACTTGTTGGAAAAGTGGAATAGGTTTGTAGTAAGGACTTTAGTCCTTAGTGATGAGTTGG
>NZ_JAUBQD010000035.1:0-4373 GCF_036701085.1 Microcoleus sp. Pol7_A1 | reverse complement strand
CTGGCCAATTGCCGCCAACTCCATCAGCGCCTCAATATTGACTTGTCGGTATTCGGGCGCCCCAATTTTATTCAGCAAATGCTCTATTTGTAGCGCAAAATTCTTTTCGCCAGGTGTCATTTCCGATAAAATAATGTCGCTGTCTAAGCGATTTTTGCGCTCTAACTTGTCGCCTATAATCAAGCCTTTGCAGTGCCGCAGCAGTCCCCAAACACTCGGATAAAAATCCTTCGGTACGCGATTGACTGTACCTTCCATTTGCCGCTTCCGCCGCCATCCTCCCGCAGGCATTTGCGGTTCTTCGGAAACTGGCGCTACTACCCATTCAATATCTTTTTCCGGCTGTTTGACGCGCAGGGATTCTTGCTGTTTGAGGATTTGATTCATTTCCTCGTATTCTGTCAACACTTGGCGCAGGCGATTATTGATTTCAAAAGGGCTTAGCTGCATTAAATGTTCGTAAGCTTCATTCTGCGTCACTCCTAATTCGCGGGCTAATTCGCTTGTTAAAAGCAAAATAAAGTAGCTAACTCTCAGTGTCAGCAAACCTTTAAATAACTGCGGTTCTGCTTTAATTAGGACGCTGAGGTAAATTAGAATTTCTTGGGTGAGAACTCGATCGCGAATGTCTTCTCCGCAGAATCCGCGAATTTTTTCCATTACTTCCGTATAAGAACCCGGTCGCGAAATTATCGAATCTTCGCTGTAGGCTTTCCCCACAGCAATCTGTTTTTGCCGCACCAAAATATCTGTCACCGCATCGGACAAGCTGATATCAACCTTGTCCAGCAAACCTGCGGCATGGCGGATGACAGCCCATTGGATTTTCGATTGCGAACTTTCTCCAGCTTTTGTATAAACTTCGTTAAGTAAATCCACAACTTGTACTGTTTCTGCCGCACCTCCAAATCCTGTATCAAAATTTAATCCTTTGAGGCGAACTAACGTGTGCAGCAACTCAATTTGTTCGTACAAATTTTCTGAATCGCGCAGGCTAGTTAGCAAGAATTGAGTATTAGTTTCGCACTCTAATTTAAATTCTTGCGTGTGACCCAAAGGCCAAGTTTTTTCAGGATTGTAAGTTAGATAGCTGCGCGTTTCTACTGCACCTGTCACCGGAGACTCGGTAAATTCAAAATCGTGCATGAAATCAATTCTTTCGGTGCCAGCAGTCAGCATTAACTGCTTAAGATTTCCGAGTTTAACTGGCGTGTTGTTACAGTGTCCATCCCGGAATTCCTTCATTAATTCTAACAACGCTTCCCGGCCGGTTTCCAGCATCGTGTGAGTCAGCATCAGCGTTACCGTGGGGCGTCCCAACTGATACCAGTGGCGGTGAATATGAGCTATTTCGCTTTTGATTTTAGATACTAGGAAATGGTAGTCTAGAGTTAGGTAAAATTCTTGTCTGTCCAAAAATGAGGGGAGAAATACGATCGCCTCTTCGCGAATTTTAAACACCCGAGAAGTTGTTAAACTCCGCAGACGGCGCACGGGGCGCCCGGTTAAACCTAATGGGTCGTTGCGTCCAATTTGCGTGTAAATAGCTGATAATTCTTTAGTCTGCCGGACTTGAATAGGTTCTACCTGTTTTGGGGTTTGCGCGGCAATACCGTTAGCGGCTAATTCTGCTTGCAAATCTTCGTCTTCAGCTAACAGTGCAATTTGCACTAAAGGTTCTCTGTGTTGGCCGACTGATAAGTGCCTTCCCAGCGGGTCGATGTCGCCAACTGCGATTAATCCTTCGTTCAGCAATTGACCGAGAAAATACAAACTTTGCGCCCAAACTAGGGGAATATTTTCATTTGGCAAGCGCTGCTGGCTGCTGGGATTTAACTTTTCTGCTTCAATATTTTCGGCGGGCACGTAGTACAATTCTGGTAGTAGTGGCAAACCAGAGCGATCGACTGCCAGAGATTCCAAACGCTGCTGGTACTCTTGCACTTGGGCTTGATTTCCCTGAAATATGCCGTCCAAAAATAAATAAGTGAAAAATAGCGGCCACTCGCATTCAATGTGCTCGAACTGCCTTAATTCTGTGGGTTCGTAGTGCAGGCGATCGGCATCTTCTAAGACTGTTTGGTGTCCGTCCCGCAGAAACCGCTTGCAGCCGTATTTTCCTTGCAATTTGTCAATAATTTTATTCCGAGTCCGTTCTATTAATTGTCGGTCTTCAACAGCAAAAGCCGGAAAACTAATCACGCTCAATAAAGCGGCATCTACTTCTTTTGAACTAGATTCGCGAGGCAAAAGCGATTCCAAAGTTATGCGACTCCTGGCAATTTCGTCTGGCAAAACGTGAATAACAGATGCTTGAGAACCTTTAATTCCGAACAAATCCAACCCATTTATTGCTTCCAGCGCTGCTTTTGCCATGCCAACTGAACTGGCGTTTAATTCTGCATTGCCGCGATTGATTTTATGGCCTCTTTCCCAAATTCCGTAATCAGGCGTGCGGTAGGCTCTACCGATGTAGTAAACTAAATTTTGCACAAAATTGACTTCATCAATTGTAAAAATTACGTGCAGCCCGGAAGCCGTCATTTGAGCAAGTATTAACAAATATATAGATGTCGCGTCTAACTGTAAATGTCCCCATTGGTCATCGCCGACAACAATACTTCCAGTTTGAGTATTATATTTAGCGTGCAGGGCATCTAGCGGCGATTGAGTATTTTTAAAATATTCTACTTTGCTCGATTGCTGCATCATCGCAAACAGCAAGCCGCGCATCAGTTTGACTGTGCCTTGTTCTAGTTCAAATGTTCTGCCGCGATCGTCATCAATTTTGCGGTAAGCTAAACCCAAACCCCAAACTGCAAGAATGCTGTACACGTTGTCGCGCACCCAAGCATCGGTGTAGTCGCCGTGGGCGTTAACGGCGGTACTCGCCGGCAGCAAACCCGTAATTGGGTTCTGACGCTTGAGAATGACGGTTTTGATTTGCTGGTAGTAATAATCTAACCTCGTTTGTCGCTGAGTTGTTGCGATCGCCATTTCGTTTTCCTTGTTTTTCCTGATGCGAGCCGAATCGCGGTGAATAGACTTTTAAATATATCAGATTTCAGATTATTTCTCAAGTTTTGCAAACACAAAAAGGTGATTGCCATGTCTAGCCGCAACAACAATAACAACACCGTTCCTTTCGTAAAAATTGTCTACTCTACAGTGAAAATTAATGGTAAAATTGAGCTAGTACCGATGGAATGGTACGCTGACGGCTCTGTCAAAAAAATTGAACACTAATGCTCGATCGCATTTGGCAGCTTAACTTTAATGGACTTGCGCGCCGTGTACAAAAAACCCGGTTTCTAGGCCACGGAATGATGACTTAACAGAATCTTTGTGGCACAAACCGGGTTTTTTGCGTCCAAAAGTAGTCTAGCATCGATCGCCAATCTAAGCTAATTTAAATAACTAGGTATGTAGGAATCTCAAAGAAAAAAATATGGATCGATCGCAGCCGCAATTTTCAGTGCTGGGACTACCAGTTCACATATTAGATGATTATGCAGGTTGGCTGATGCAGCGCCTGCATCAAGGGTTGGGAAGTCACGTCGTGACGCTGAATGCAGAAATGGCGATGCAAGCCGAGCAAAATCCGGCTTTAGCGGATGTAATCCGCAAAGCGGAATTGGTGATTCCCGACGGTTCGGGAGTGGTGCTGTACTTGCGGATGCGCGGCAAACCGGCGCAGCGCTATCCGGGGATTGAATTAGCAGAATCGCTGCTGCAAGAAGCCGGAAAATTGCCTGATTCAGAACCACTCTTTTTCTTTGGAGGTTCCCCCGGAGTGGCGGCTGCGGCGGCAGAAACTTGGCAGCAAAAAGTTAACGGATTGTCAATTGCTTCTCAACACGGTTATCTTTCCGCAGATGAAGAGAAAGACTTCCGTGAAAGCCTCAAAAAAATGCAACCAAAACTGATTTTTGTAGGCTTGGGAGTGCCGCGCCAAGAATTTTGGATTGCCGAACACCGACACCTTTGTCCTGATTCGATTTGGGTGGGAGTAGGCGGCAGTTTCGATATTTGGGCGGGAACAAAAACCCGCGCGCCGGCTTGGTTTTGCGACAATCATTTAGAATGGCTGTACCGGCTTTATCAAGAACCTTGGCGGTGGCGCAGGATGTTAGCTTTGCCACAATTTGCATTGAAAGCTTTGGGAGATTTTCGAGCTTAAAAGTTCCCGCTAGAATCGGGTTTACGGGAGTTATGGCTGATATTGCCGATCGCGCGTAAACCCGCCGCTACAATAATTGTGGTTAATTTACGTGACATGATACAGTATATTCCCGTAGGGAGCGTGTCACTTTTGCGATGAGTATTTATACTCAAACATTTCTTCGCTTACCAATTAAGCCATTTAAGTAAGC
>NZ_JAUBQD010000034.1:0-75762 GCF_036701085.1 Microcoleus sp. Pol7_A1 | reverse complement strand
ATTCATTTTTTTATGGTCACAATCAAGTATTGCATATAATTGTATCACAATCATGATAATGATTTAGGATTGCTATAAAAGCTTAGGGATTCCAGCACTCCCTGCTTGACCAAAAGCAGGTGTTACTATTCAAACTTAGCACTCACAGACAACGTAACCTCCGGGGTATTTTCTTGCCTCGGTGATGCTGTCGCCCACTGTCACAATTTTGCGCCGGCCGGCGAGCACCTTCTGGATTTCTGGCGGCGGCGTTGCTTCGGATACGGATTCTTTAAACACGGGAATTAAGGAGTGAGGAATGTTGAAGGCGATAACAGCAGCAATTACGGCGATGGCAAGTCGGATTAACACTTGCCTTAGCCGGGGTTTGAGATGAGGCGATCGCGCATTGGGAGACATTACGCAGTTTCCTTTTAAAAGTATAACTATTTATGTCGGCAATAATCATATCCACTTTCGGAGTTTTTGTCACTTATTATAATAAGTCAGTCTTGGACGAACACAAACCACGTTTTGACGCCTAATCGGAAGTTATAAACCTTAACCCAGAAACCTGATTCTTGACCCCGTATGGGTAAGTTTTATACGACGTGAATTTACTTAGGTTTTTGTCGCCCTCATCTCTCGGTGTAATTGCCATCACAAAAAAGCTCCCAAAATATCACATGATTTTGGCTACTTACAGCACAACTTTAGAAGGGAAGCGCGGTTTATAATAATCTTGATAAGTTCAGAAAACAAATTTTCATCCGAGGTTAAAGCAATGGTAGCAAATTCAAATTTTTTATATCCTCAAAATCGCTATTACGGTGAAGTAAAGCCAGAGAATGTGGTATTTAATGCGAATTTACAAGAGTTTTCTCAGCGAGTGGGTTACATCACTTCCTTGACATCTAACGGTAAAATCTCTGTAGAACAGGCATTTACTCAGATCCAAACACTGTGGGAACAGGTGGAAAAGTCGAAAACGCAGTTGGGAATTGGCGAAAATCCATTTTCAGCTTAAATAATTAGCGGTTGGCTTGGAAGTTGAGTTATGCGCCATAGATGCCGATCGATTATTCCACAGCTTAAGATGAAAAAGTTGCTAGTGGCGATCGACCTTTTTGCCTATGAGTTCCGACCTAGTTCCTCTCCTTCCCAAAGTATCCGTCGGCCGCCGCGCCGCGGCCCTCTGCATCGACGGAATCGCAGTTTGGCTGCCCAGTTTGCTTCTGGGCACTAATGCGATCGTCCAAACCATATTTTTTGTCCTGCTGTGGCTGATAATGCGGGTAGCCATCGTCAGGAAAAACAAAGGTCAAAGTCTCGGGCGCTGGGCTTTAGACATGAAAATTGCCGATACCCGATTCCAACGGACTCCCGGAGTGCAAGAACTGTGCAAGCGCGAGGCATTGCTGGGCATTTGCGCTGGCTTAGCCTTCGCAGGTATAGCTGGGCTCACATCTACCAACGCCGCCGTCTTGCTGCTGATGCTGCCCCTGGCGATCGACTGTAGCGTTGCCCTCACCTCCGCCGAAAGGTTTCCCCAAGCTTTCCACGATCGCATCGGCGGGACGATCGTCGTCGGAACCCGCCGCGGCTACTCCCTAGACATCAAAGTTAGAAGATTGCTTGACCAAGTGCAGAGCAATGTGAGAAGATAATAAATTGTGTTTAAATTAGTCGAAATTTATTTAGAATTATGGCTAAAGGCGTCCGCATCATAATTACTCTAGAGTGTACTGAGTGCCGTACAAACGTAAGCAAACGCTCAAAAGGCGTGTCTCGGTACACCACCACCAAGAACCGCCGCAACACGACGGCGCGGCTGGAACTCAAAAAGTTCTGCCCCCATTGCAACAGGCACACTGCCCACAAAGAGATCAAGTAGTGATTAGTCATTAGTCCTTAGTCATCAGTCATCAGTCGTTGGCAATCGATATTGAACCCGCTCAAAAACGGGTAAAAGCCCCCGACAATCCTGAGTGGAGAGCGCAAAATTTTAGATGAAGGTTCAAGCTCCCAGATTCATTTGTGGAGTAAATCTAAAATCTAAAATCGACTCACCCACAAAAAGCAGATAACTAACAAATGCTTTCCTGACGGCTAGCAACTAACGGCTAATAACTAAAAACTAACAGTCAACAGTCAACAGTCAACAGTCAACAAACAACAAACCATGACTTACTTTCGCCGGCGCGTTTCGCCCATCAAACCAGGAGACCCGATCGACTACAAAGATGTCGATTTGCTCAAAAAATACGTCACAGAACGCGGTAAAATTTTGCCCCGCCGGATTACCGGTTTGACGGCAAAACAGCAGCGAGACCTGACCAGAAGCATCAAAAGAGCAAGAATTGTAGCTTTGATGCCCTTCGTAAACCAAGAAGGTTAACAGGATTTGGGATTTTGGGTTTTAGATTTTGGACTGGGAATTAAGACTTGCGCGAAAACAACGTCTTTCTGCTATTAAGAGTGCAGCAAGAATGCAGCGAAGTAATCGCGAAATAGGGTTGAGAGTCGCCGCAGCGCAAGTCTTAATCCAAAGTCAAAAGTTAAAAAATAAGAAAGAAAAAGAACAACTTTTTATTAGATTTTAACTGTCACAATTGACCATAAAAATTGCCAAGATCCAAAATCTAAAATCGCAAGCTCGAAACTCGATAAGTGGCTACTGTAAAAATCCAAAATCTCAAATATAAAGCTGGCAAGTGGAGAAGGGAACCTTAGTAGAATTTAGAGTGCACGGCGACCGCCGTCTGGCAGTTGCCGATCGCCCCGACGGCAAGAAAAACTGGATCGTGGTAGACGAAAACGGTCAACCGCACAGCATACCGCCCAAACAAATCAGCTACGAAGCAGTCGGAGAAACTTACAAACCCTCCGACATTCCCAAATTTCTCAAAGAAGTAGAAGCCTACTCAGATCCGTCGAGTTTGGAAGTAGCTTGGGAACTCCTAGTCGGCGACGGAGAAACGACAGATCCCGAATCCCTGGCAATGCTGTTATTTTCCGAACGCAGTGCGGCCCAGTGTTACGCGGCTTACTGTTTGCTATCAACAGATAAATTGTATTTCAAACAAAAGGGCGATCGCTACGAACCGCGACCTGCCGCCCAAGTAGCCGAAATCAAACACCAGCAAGAAGTAGAACAGCAGCGACACCAAGAATCCCAAGGATTTTGGGCTCGAGTCAAACAGCGGCTGGCAGGAAAAAATGTAGATTGGGAACACAGCGATCGAACTCGCCTCGACGCCCTAGAACGCTTTGCCCTCCTCGGAGAAGAAGCAACGCACCGCACCCCGGCTTTAGAAACTTTAGCCAGCTTAGAACGCTCCGAAAACTCCGAAGCAGCCTTTGGACTCCTAGTCGATCTCGGCCTCTGGAGTACCCACGAAAACCTGTTTTTGCGGCGCAGCCAAATTCCCCTACAATTCTCCGCAAAGGTATTAGAAGTGGCCCAACGCTGCCTAGAAAATCCCCCCACCGACTCCGACACAAATCGTCTCGATTTAACTCACCTCAAGGTTTACACGATCGACGACGAAAGCACCACCGAAATCGACGACGGCCTCAGCTTAGAATTCCTCGAAAACGGCCAGCAGCGACTCTGGATACACATCGCCGATCCCACCCGCCTGCTTTCCCCCGGAGACGAACTCGACCTCGAAGCCAGAAAGCGCACCACTACGGTTTACTTGCCCACGGGAATGATTCCCATGTTTCCCCCAGCTTTGGCAACCGGGCCGATGAGTTTAATTCAAGGTAAAGAGTGCAGCGCGCTCAGCTTCAGCGTCACCTTAGACGAAATCGGCGCGGCTCAAGATTACAGCATCCACATCAGCACCATCAAACCAACCTACCGCTTGACTTACGATGACGTAGACGAAATGCTGGAGTTGGGAATCGAAGCAGAACCGGAAATAGCAGCGATCGCACAAGCGGCAAAACTGCGGCAAAAATGGCGGGAAGCCCAAGGGGCAATCAGCATTTTCATGCCCGAATCCGTCATCAAAGTCAACGGCGACGACATCAAAATCCACGTCATCGACGACTCCACAGCCCGGATGCTAGTAGCCGAAATGATGATTTTAGCAGGCGAACTAGCCGCCCGCTACGGTCAAGCTCACAGCCTGCCCATACCATACCGCTATCAGCCACAGCCCGAACTCCCTCCCGATGAAGAACTGCTGGCCGTGCCTGCAGGCCCCGCCCGCGCTTGCGCCGTGCGCCGCTGTATGCCCCGCAGCGAAATGGGTTTGACCCCCGGACGCCACGCCGGCTTGGGTTTGGAATTATACACTCAAGTTACTTCCCCGATCCGCCGCTATACCGACTTGCTGACTCACTTCCAAATCAAAGCCCACCTGCGGGGCGAACCCCTCCCTTTTACGGCTGAAGAAATACAGGACATTGTGATGTGTCTCGGCACCGCAGTTAAAGAAGCATCCACTGTCGAACGCCAAACTAACCGCTATTGGGGATTGGAATATTTGCGGCGCAACCCAGACGAAGTTTGGGAAGCTTTAATGCTGCGCTGGTTGAGGGAAGACAGCAATCTCGGATTGATTTTATTGGAAGAGTTGGGTTTAGAATTGGCAATGCGATTTGGTCGATCGGTCGCCATAGGCGATCGGCTGGAAGTCAAAGTCACCCACTGCGATCCGCGATCGGATGTCATTAACTTCCAAGAAATGATCTTTGAAGCCGCACAATAGGATTTTAGATTTTAGATTTTAGATTTTAGATTTTAAATTGCAAAAATCTGCGTTGAAGGCTGAAACTGAGGATAAATCTCGTTTTTAGTCGAGTTTCTGACCGAAAGCATCCAGGATACAAGCCCCCGGATTCATCCGTGGAGAAATAAAAAAGCTGTATCCGACTAAAATCTAAAATCTAAAATCTAAAATCTAAAATCGATTGACCCCCTCGCATCCCCCTTGTCAACGGCAGGGGGGTAAAAAAGATGATGCGTTCATATCTAGTCCTGTAAAATAATCGTAATTCTTGTCGGGGCGGGTTCACCCCCGATCTGTAATATCACCCAGAAATCCCGTAAACCCGCCCCGACCAAAATATTGTGGTCGATCGATTGGACATGATATCCGATCCAAGACGGGTAATACTTTTGACGTTAAGTTGACACGCTTTGTTATCTCCTCTCTTCCTGTGTGTCCACTGCGTGCTCTGCGGTTAATAAAAAAAACTTCAGCATTGTAAAAATTGGAAGTTTTTACCGCAGCCTAGTAATCTAAAATCTAAAATTTAAAATTTAAAATCGCAAAATGCCCAATTCAATTAGCCAAGTTCAGCCGCCGCTGGAATTCGTACCCCCAGCCTACAACCCGCTAGTGATGCAAGGTTGTAAGCAAATACTCCCCTGGTGGCTGCGATTTCGGACGAATATCAGCCACATCCAAGCCGAAAACGTCGAAACCCTCGCCGAACTATTCCACCAATTTCAAAATCAGAAAGTTCGCTTCTTGCTAGCCTTCCGCCACCCCAACTCAGACGATCCGTACTGTTTGGGACAACTAATTTGGAAACTCGTTCCCCAGGCGGCGCGGGCAAAAGGCATTCCCCTAAAATTCCCGGTACATTCCCACTTTATCTACGATCGCGGCATTCCCCTGTGGGCCGGTGCGGGCGTCGGCTGGTTGTATTCCCACCTCGGCGGCACTCCGATTGTTCGCGGAAAAATCGATCGCCTCGGATTGCGATCTGGCCGCAATTTATTTGCCAACAGCCAATTCCCGATCGCCGCCGCCCCAGAAGGCGCCACCAACGGTCACAATGAGATAGTTAGCCCCCTCGAACCGGGAATTGCTCAAATGGGCTTCTGGTGCGTTGAAGATTTGCTAAAAGCCGGACGCACTGAAAAAGTTTTAATTGTGCCGATCGGCATTCAATACCGCTATGTCAACCCACCTTGGCAACCCCTAGAAAAACTTTTAACTCAATTAGAAATTGATTGCGGACTGCCACCCTTAGATCGCACCGAGATCGCCAACTTAGAGACCGCCAATCCCGATTCCGAAAACCCTAATCACAAATTCCAATATCTGCGTCTTATCCGACTGGGCGGTCATTTGCTAGCAGTGATGGAAGAGTTTTACAGCCGTTTTTATCATAAAACATTACAGCCACAAACATCTATTTTAACATCGTTATCGCTCCCAGAAAAAACTGCAAACGATTCGGGCAATGAAGTAATGATCGCTCGACTGAAAGCACTGTTAGACGTGGCTTTGCAAGTAGCAGAAGAATATTTTAATTTAAAGCCAAAAGGCAGTTTAATAGACCGCTGCCGCCGTCTGGAACAAGCAGGCTGGGACTATATTTATCGAGAAGATATCAAAAATATTGCAGCACTTTCTCCCTTAGAAAGAGGATTAGCCGATCGCCTCGCTGAAGAAGCAAGTCTTCGGATGTGGCACATGAGACTTGTAGAAAGTTTCGTGTCCGTCACGGGTAGGTACGTCGAAGAAAAGCTGACAGCAGAACGTTTGGCAGAAACAACTTTACTGCTGTGGGACGTACTGGCTCGCATCAAAGGGGGAAATCCTTTCGGCCGACCGAAGTTGGGCAAACAGCAAGTACAAATGACCGTGGGCGAACCGATATCAGTGGGCGATCGCTGGGAGGGATATCAAACCAGCCGCAGGTTAGCAGTGGCCGAACTCACTCAAGACTTGCAATCAGCTTTAGAAAGAATGATTAAATCTTAATTAGTCTGATCGGGAAGATGTTCGAGGGAAGAAGGAAGAGGTTCGAGGGAAGAAGGAATATATATTTTTCTTTCATACCTTTTTCTTTTGTGAAGTGTAAACACATTGCTATAGACTTTTGGAATAGGTCTAATGAACCGCCAACGCTCGCTCGACAATGAACCAATAAAAAATACCAATGACTAACCAACCTATCGATTTGTCTACTAACTCAATTAAGGTAAAACTGCTGAATTATTTAGCGCAGGAATTGCTCACACCGCTCACTTCTGTTCTCGGCATGGCAAGCGTGTTGAAACAAGAAATTTATGGCCCCTTAACGAGCAAACAAAAAGAATATATTGATGTGATCCAAGACAGCAGCCGATCTTTGCGATCGCTAGTTGAAGAAATTTTGGAACTGGCAGAACTAGATGATTCCGCTTTCACGTTGAAGCGAACCGCAGTCGATATAGAAACTTTGTGCCAGCAGGTTGTGACAATCTTGTTGCCGGCGGCAAGTAGGCGAGAGCAAGAAATTAATTTGTCGATGGGGCCCGGGCCGCGCATCTGGTTGGTCGATAAAGATAAGGTTCAGCAAATGCTGCACCACTTAATTTTTAGCATTATTCAATCTGCTGGGGCAGGCAGCGTGATTCGAGTCCACGTTTCTCGGAAAGAAGACGGTATCAACATCGGAGTTTGGGTTTTTCATCCTTGGTTGGGAGAAAGTTTGCCCCATGCTAAACTCTACACCGACTACTTGTTGAAGGTCGGATCGGGTAGCGGTTCGCCATCGAACTCCGAAACCGACTCCCCCGGAGAACCGCAACTCCCGACACAGGGTTCGCAGCGATTAACGCTGGCGTTTTCTGAGTTGGCGGGTTTGGTGGCCCAGAATGCCGAGGATACCGCACCGGTGTTAGCTGGTTACGGGGCCAGGGAACGCTTGGGGCTGCTGCTTTGCTGCCAATTGGTGGAAATTCAAGGCGGTCAACTTTCGATTCAAGGGGCCCCGGAATCTGGATATCGCTACGTGCTCTGGCTCCCCTGCACCAATGCTACGGAATTGTTGGAAGGCTAAAGAAGGAAGAAGGAAGAAGGAAGAAGGAAGAAGGAAGAGGGAAGAAGGAAGAGGGAAGAAGGAAGAGGGAAGAAGGAAGAAGGAAGAGGCAGTGTACAGGACGTAACTGCTGAAAGAAGGAAGAAAAATAACTCAACTTTTTTCAATTACCAATTCCCGATTACCAATTCCCGATTACCAATTCCCAATTACAATTCCCAATTACCAATTACCGATTACCAAGTACAAATCTAAAATAGCAATGAATTCAGTTTGGCAACAGTTAAGTCTGGCAAATTTGCCGCTCTCTCAGTGGCAAAGTGGAAGTTATTTATTAAATTTAGCGATCGGCTCTTTGCGCAGTTGGCGGCAGAGTAGCTGGCTGATGCAGTGGGCAGAACCCCTGGGTTTTGTTTTGCTGGCCTTGACTTTCGGTTTGGCGCCATTTGTGAACAATGCCTTGGTGGGAGTGTTGATGGCGGCTGGCGCTGCATTTTGGGTGCTGCTGACTGTTTCGGACGATCGCGCGATCGCCTTGACGCCCATTCACTTGTTGGTTCTGCTGTACTGGGGCATTGCCACCGTCGCAACCGCGATGTCGCCAGTGAAAGCTGCCGCTTTTACTGGTTGGAGCAAGCTAACGCTGTATTTGCTGTTTTTTGCGCTGATGGCTCGGATATTGCGATCGCCCCGTTGGCGATCGTGGTTAATTGCCGTATTTTTGAACGTCGCTCTAGTTGTCAGTTTCTACGGCGTGCGGCAGTGGATTGACAAAGTGCCGCCATTAGCTACTTGGAACGATCCGACTTCTATTCAAGCCAATGTCACGCGAGTTTACAGCTTTCTGGGAAATCCTAACTTGCTTGGTTCCTATTTACTGCCGGCCATTGCATTGAGCGCCGCCGCACTTTTTGTGTGGAAAGGATGGGGAACAAAATTTTTAGCGTTGACTATGCTGGTGGTGAATTGCGCGTGTTTGCGCTACACGGACAGCCGGGGTGCTTGGATCGGTTTTGTGGCTCTGCTTGTGGTATTTTTAGTGCTGCTTTGGTATTGGTACAGTCCTTTGATGCCTCGGTTCTGGCGAACTTGGGCCCTGCCGTTAGGGTTAGGAGGTTTGGCTGGGGCGTTAATTTTGGGAGTGGCTTTAGTGGAGCCGCTGCGCGATCGAGTTTCGAGTATGTTTATCGGACGAGGTGACAGCAGCAACAATTTTCGGATTAATGTTTGGACGGCGGTGGTTGACATGATTCGCGATCGACCAATTCTCGGAATTGGGCCGGGAAACACTGCTTTTAATAAAGTTTATCCGCTTTATATGAAGCCAAGATTTACTGCTTTGAGCGCTTATTCCGTGCTGCTGGAAATTGCAGTAGAAACCGGTTTTATCGGTTTAATATCTTTCCTTTGGCTGATGACAGTCACCGTCAATCAAGGTTTGTTGCAGATAAAAAATCTGCGGGATTCACAATTTAAGATTTCTAATTTAGAGGAAGAATCCCGAAATCCAAAATCTAAAATCCAAAATCTAAAATCGAGTCAGGGGTTTTGGTTGATTGGGGCGATCGCAACTTTAGCCGGCATGATGGCCCACGGTTTTGTGGATACAGTTTGGTACCGGCCGGAAGTTAATATGCTTTGGTGGTTGATGGTAGCGATTATCGCTAGTTTTTACAGCAACTCGCACCAGCAGCAGCAAGGTTCAGCCTTGACGGAGGACGACTAGATAGAATTGCTGGCGGGGTTTTCTCCCCGCCCGGTACGAATTCCAGCAACAGCGGACACAGGGATTATTAATAGTTATACCAGTTCAAAAAAAGAATGCAGCTTTATGCAAGCTGCAAACCATTATAGTCATTAAGTTGTTTCCAATTCTTCAATTATTTAATCTCAAATCTCAAATGCTATCAGGTGCGCACTGCGCACCATCCATACTACTACATACTACATACCTGTTGCTGTAAAGTGCTCAGAGTACACTCTACAAAATTTATTGAAAATAACTCTTATTCTGCGCTATCCGAAGGCATGACGAATCTTGGGCACGGATACTTTCCACCATCTCTATCTCTGCACCGCCGCCACGTCGATTGATTGAAGTCGAACGGCGTTTCGACTGATTCATTAACTGTAATTTTAACAGTCGAAGGAGTTGGCAGTGCTGTTGAGGCTTGACTTAGCTCCAGTACCGTTATAATTGCCAGTATGGTTGATGAAAACAAAACTGTGCGTTTCATTTATTTGTTTTTTCCTCGTTTAATCGTTGACGTGCCATTCCTATCCATATATCCTCATCGAATTCTTGAGAATCCGCATACTTTAGACAAATTTTCCACTGCGGTAGCGCTTCCTTCGTGTTTTTCATCTTTTCTAGGACTTGCGCTTTTAAGCAGTAAGTTGCTGGTCTTTCACTATCAAGTTTAATCGCTGCATCCAGATGTTGCAATGCCTCTGAATATCGACCCTGTTCGAGGCGCGCCCACCCCAAGTTTTTGAGTAAAGAATATTTTACTTGATCGTCCTCAGCTAATTTCAAACCTTGCCACAGCAAGTGAACGGCAGCAGCAGAGTTTTTTTGATCGATTATATACAAGCGAGCTAGATTGCTGTAAGCTGCTGGCAGACCGAGTTTTGCAGCTTGCAGATATTTTCCTCGAGCGCACTGTAAATCTTGCACCTCTTCGCAAAGCCATCCCAAATTGTAAAGAGCTGTGCGGCTTTTGGGATCGACAGAAAGTGCTAACTCATAGGCTTGTTGAGTATCAGCCAATCTATTGGCTTTGTAGTTTTCAAAGGCAATATTATTAAAAAATGATGCCAGTTCCGGCAACCCAATTTGCCAGCCACCAAAGCCTACTGCTAGCATCACCAAGAAGGCTCCCCACTTCGAGGTGTGATGCTTTTTTGCTGGCTCTTTCATAACATTGAAAATGTTAGCTAATGGTCTCATTTTTAGCATATTTTAACCTGAGAGTTGGGCTATATTTTGTTTGCCAGATTTAATTGCCACCCTAATGGCATCATAATCTTAGGAAAGGACTCAGGCTTGAGCCCATTTCTCATAAGAGCTTGCAAGTCCACAGCCGAATGCTTGGGTAATGCTCCCACTACCTAGATGTATTCGAGCATAGGTTAATCTTTCATGATGCTCCACAAGCTATCCGGATATTTTCAGAAAAAAAGCAGGGGGAAGCAGGAAGAAGGTAGAACTGTTCCCCTTTCCTAAGTAATAATACTTAGGCAGCGGTCTGTCGATCGACAGTATGCGACTGTATTAGGAGATACAGCACGCAGGTTTATGAAGTACAGTAGTGACACGGCAATGCTTTGCTCCTAGAGAGATTGCTCGATGGGGGGTGTATTTCATCAACTTGCAATCTGCTTTAAGATGGATTTCGGTGGAATAACTCTAATTAAGTTGATAGTGACCACGGAAGTCCTCAAAATTCTCAACGGGGATATCGAAAAATTTTATGATGAGTAATTAACCGAACTAGACTTAAAATAATCAATCACTAATCAGCAATCACCAATCATTAATCACTAATGACTCCTGACTAATAAACATCTCCAAAAATGAAATTTAAACCTTAGAGTAGCAAAGGTTTTAGTTTCTTTTCCGGAGATGTCTAATGATTAATGACTAATGAGTAATGACTAATGACTAAAATTGCTTCATGGCTCTTTCCATATCCCGCTTGTCTTCGCGTTTCTTCAAATCTTCGCGCTTGTCGTACAGTTTTTTCCCTTTTCCCAAACCGATATCAAGTTTTACCCAGCCGCCTTTCAAATACATTTTTAACGGCACTAAAGTCAAACCTTTTTCTTCGACTTTGCCTATCAATTTGCGGATTTCCTGCTTGTGCATCAGCAATTTACGAGTGCGGCGGGGTTCGTGATTAAAATAGTTGCTAGCACTTCTCCAGGGCGAAATGTGAACGTTAATCAGCCACAGTTCGCCGTTCCGAACTAAGCCATATCCGTCCCGCAAATTGGCTTTTCCTTCACGAATTGATTTGACTTCGGTTCCCTTCAACTCGATGCCTACCTGATATGTCTCTATAATTTCATAGAGATGACGTGCTTGTCGGTTATCGCTAACAATTTTGTATCCTGGGCTTTTTTCGCTCATTTTTACCTCCGCTAAAATTAATTATTATAACGCTAGCTCCTCTGTAGAGAAAATCGAAACTTGACAAAACTTAAATAATCGGTCTAGGCATTACCAATTTTGCTGAGCTAAGATGTCACCAACGTGAATGTCAAGCGGTATCATGTAGCGCACCAATATTCCCAATTCTGACCTTCCAGATGCTGTCAGTCCCAATTCAGGGGTTAATTTGGTTTGGCTGGCTCCTTTTTTGTTAGCGCTTGCTTGGTTTTGGGCTAATATCTCGGCAGTTAAGTGGCTGTTATCCTCGCTTGTTGAGATACCCACACTGTACAAGATAGTAATTGCTTTTTTGATTGTAGCATTAGTAGTGCGATCGATTGGGAACTGCGTTAGCGCAGCCCTCGAAGAGGATCGCCCGCCTGGATTTTCGCCAAATTTGGTTTTGAGGCGATATCCGCTGCTGTTGATGTTGGGTGCGGGTATTTGCTCGATCGCCCTTCAGTGCATAATTGATATCAAACAAATTACTGTCCTGCTATTTATCCTCGGAACTTACGGGCTGTGCGGCTTATTGGTGGAGCCGAACTTTTGGCAAAAAAACTTGCCAGTTGCGGGCTTGCTGGCTTGTATTTTACCATTCAACAGTCAGTTTAATAGCGCATTAGGTTTGCCGGCGCGAGTGCTGACTGCTCAGGTAGTAGAACAGTTGCTCTCAATGCTGCACGTTGCGGCTATTTCTTCTTACGATATTATCCTTTTGGAAAACGGAATCGCTCACGTTGACGTGCCTTGTAGCGGCATTAAAACCCTATTAGTCGGAACGCTATTTTTGCTAGCTGCTACCTGGCTGGAAGGACGTAAATTGAGTTTAAGATGGCTAGCCGTCGGCGTTGCTAATCTCTTAATGTTAGTGTCGGCTAACGCGGCGCGGGTTGCCGTGTTAGTCCTGGTTTCAGAAGTGTTTAAGCAGCAAAAATTAGCAGAAATTATTCACGTTTCCCTGGGAATTGTGGGTTTAGTATGTGCTTGTTTTGTGACCTGGTTAATGCTGCAACGAGTACCGAAATTTCAGCCCCAAAAAACCAGCGAGATTTCTGCCAAACCCAACTCAGAAATACTCGAAAACCACCCTTTAGCCAAAGCAGGAATAATAGCAGCAGTCACAGTTTTGGCAGTAATTGCTCAACTGTCTCATGTAGAAACGCCAAAAATGGCGATCGCACCTTTAAGATTGCCTGAATATATTAAATCAGAGTCGATTCCCCTGAATGCTAGCGAACAAAAATTCTTTGGCAACTATCCGGACACGCAAACACAAAAAATCAGATTTGTCGCCGGCAACTTGCGCGGTTCCATGCTCACAGTAGCGAGCACATCCTGGCAAACTTATCACGCCCCCGAGTTGTGTTTTGTAGTGAGCGGAATTCCCGTCAACCGCATAGAAAAAAAACAATTAACTCCTTCAGTAACAGCCCGGTGGCTGTCTCTCAACAACAATCAATTATCAGCAGTATACTGGCTGCAATCTGCACAGTTAACTACAGATAACTTCTTGTCCCGTATCGGCAGCGATCTCACTAAAAACAATCACGATTGGGTGCTAGTTTCCATTTTATTTGACAGTTCGCTACAACCAGAAAATCAAGAAGTAAAAAAGTTAGCTAGCAATGTACACGATAGCGTTAAACAAAGCTTACAAAGAGAAATAAATGAAAATAAAACAAGTATTTGATGGAATTTTTTTAAAAATTTTTTGGTTTTGGAATTTGACTTTTTTATCTATTGTTTACTTGGGAATTTTGCCGATTATAGGAGTGCCATTAATTATGGCGACAATCGATGGCATCATCCCCCTAGAATTTACTTTGACGATGGCCGCTACGATCGCAGTACCCACTGTATGTACTGTAGTAGGCTCTAGGCGTTTTAGGCAGCAACCCCTAGAGCTAATGCGTTGGTTTTACGGCGTAGAAGCACCGCTATTTTTGCTGTGTTTGCTCCGCTTGTTCCTGCTGCGAGAACTCACCCCAGCTAGTTCTATAATCATCGCTACTATTGTTTTGTGCATTGCAGCCTTTTCAGTGGAAATGCTGTACGGATATCTGGGTAAAAGAGAAAATGTTCAAAATATTTCATATATTCAAAATATTTCATATTCCCAGAATTTCGATAATAAACAGCCTCGTTTTTTAAGCTTAAGCGCAGACAAGGGAAGTGCGTGGCTGCAATTAGGATGCCACAGTTTAATGCTAGTAGTTGGCATTTGGGCGGCAACATTGCTGATGTATTACGCTGTACCTGTGGCATTTTTTACACTTTATGGATTCTTCGCTTTAGTCATTGAATTTTTCAAATTTACATGGGTATCACCTTTTTGGGATATGTTTAGAGACGGGGCGTGGATATCGGTTTTAAGCTTGGGTTTAACTTGGATAGCGCTATCCTTGATATTCTTTGGTTTAACCTGTAGCTTGTTTGTTGTCATGCCTTCGCTGTACGGCTTTCTCTACATTCATTCCGGGCGGAAAATATGGCAGAGTTTTGCTGGACAATACGGGAAAAATAAAGCGCTAATCGGAAGTTTGGGAGTCATAGCAGCTTGGCTGGCTATTTTCTTTGCTTTGCAGCAGCAGCAGCCCCAAGTTGCAGCACTGAAAATGCTGGCGAGTCCCCCCGCAAATGACACGGTTCGCCAAACTTTATTAGCCAAGTCTGATATGATTCGATCGGGCTTAGTTAACGCTTATTTGTCCCCTTACCGCTACCTCAGCACTGTAGGAGAAAACAACCACATTTATGAGATATACAAAAATAGTTTGAACTTGCCTGACGGAGCGGCTCAAACTGTGCAGAACAGCTATAATTTTTTAATGTCGCCGTTTTTGTATAAAGGTTCTAGTGCAGATGTTAAAAAAGCTGAAAAACTCTACGGCGAATTCTTCGATACGGAACTTCAGAAAGGTGACACAGAAGCCGTAAAACACGCGGTGCAGTCAACATTTAACCGAGAAGAAGCTAAAGCTGGTTTGCTGAATGTCAATGAGGAAAAAGTATGGTTGCAGTCGCAAGAAGTTACAGTCAAAGAAAACGGCGATTGGGCTGATGTTGAACTCTACGAAGTTTACAAAAATCAAACAACAAACTTGCAAGAAGTATTTTACTACTTTTCCTTGCCGGAAAGCGCCGCAGTGACAGGAATTTGGCTGGGAGATACTAAGGATTTGAAAAAGCGTTTTGCATTTACTGTATCGCCTCGCGGTGCCGCCCAGCAAGTTTACAACCAGCAGGTGGTAGAAAGGGTCGATCCGGCTTTGCTAGAACAAATTGGCCCGAAACAATACCGCTTGCGGGCTTTTCCAATTCCGGTTAAACGAGAGTTTTCGGGAACGCAAACTGACGCGCCAATGGAGATGAACCTGTGGCTTACTTATAAAGTCATGCGCCAGCCGCAGGGTTGGGCTATGCCTGTTTTGGCTGAGAAACGCAACATTTTTTGGAACCAAAATACGCGCCGCACGATCGCCGGAAAAGAGGTAAAATACAGCGGGAAAGAAGGAAGAGAAACTTGGCTGCCACCCTTTTTGCCCGCAGTCGCACAGCAACCGCTAACAGCGCAGCAGGCGATTCTACCGGGAGGAAATATCATTTCTGCTAAGCCGCTGGCTGATGCAAATTACTCGCTACCGCAAGGCAAAAAGTTTGCAGTGATTCTCGATACTTCCCGCAGCATGGCGGCGGAAAATAAGCCAGTAAAAGATACTTTTGAATGGTTGAAAGCTAATGCAGCAGACAAAAATGCTGTTGATTTGTATGTCGCCAGCGCTGCGGGAATGCCGCCTAACTTGGTGGAAAATGTACGCAATTTCGATGCAGCAAAGGTGACGTTTTACGGTACGATCCAGCTCAAAGATATGCTGCAACAATTTGCACAGTTGCGGGGCGATAAAATTTACGATACTGTATTTGTGGTGAGCGATCGCCACAGTTACGAATTGTCAGACGATCGCCAACCTAAACTTTCCATCTCTGCACCGCTGTGGACAGTGCATTTGGGAGGTTTGCCCCCAGGCTACGACGACTCAACTTTAAAGGTTATTCAAGATAGCGGTGGCGGAGTTTCTACAGATATCAAAGAGGCGATGCAGCGAGTGGCGACGACAGCCGCTTCGGGCAAATCTACAGTTAGCGTTGTTGACGGCTATGTTTGGAGTTATGCCAAAACCCCGCAGCCGAAAAAAACCGCCAAATCGGCGGCAGTTGCAGAGTCAAAAAATGCCGGCAATGAAGGCTTTAAACCGATAGCTGCGCGGCAGTTGATAACTGCACTTAGCAAGCAGAAAAGTTCAACTCAATTGACGCAACTGGATGCGATGCACGCAGTAGCTAAAAATTTCAAAGTGGTGACTCCTTATTCTTCGATGATTGTGTTAGTTAATGACGCGCAAAGGCAGCAGCTAAAAGCAGCGGAAGCTAAGAGCGATCGATTTGACAGAGAAGTAGAATCGGGTAAGGAGGAGTTAACTAAGCCGAATAATCCTCTGAATGTTTCGGGGGTTCCTGAACCAGAAGAATGGCTGCTGTTGGCGGTAGGTGCGATCGGACTTTTGGCGGTTTTCTTCCGCCAGCGGCGCGCGAAAGCGGTAGGTTGAAAGTATTAAAAGTCGCAGATCCCCGGGCCGGACACGGCATTGCCGTGTCCCTACAGACGATCGCGTACAATCTATATTTACCGCTATCTTTCAGAATTTTAACTTCCAGCTTCCAGCCTGGTAACGAGTAAATGACTGATGAATCATGACTCATCTATCTCCACAAAAACGCGATCGCCCTCAATCTTTACCGGATAAGATTCCAGGGAATCGGCGGGTGCATTCAAACATTTACCGCTATCTAACTTGTACTGATACTTATGGAACGGACAGGTAATGATACCGCCGCTTACCTTACCCATGTCGATCGGATATTCTAAATGAGTGCAAGCATTGCGGTAACAAGTAACATTCATGCCTTGACGATTCAAAATCAGCGAATTACCCTCAACTTTTACCTTCAAAATATCCCATTCGGGAACTTGATTCAGCCCTGTTATCTCTACCCACATATAATCTTTCTCGGTTTAAATAAATGATTGCAAACTAATGGGCGATCGCCCTTGAATTCAGAGAAATGATAGGTGCAGTACCCTCCACACCTGAGAACATAACCATATTACTCGCCATTTCCCAGGTACAACCTGACGAATTCATCAGCCGCCTCCCGATTGAATGTCTGCAACGCTTGCTTAATCGCGAATACCGCCTCAGCGGATGGATCTCGTTCTTCGCTCACCCAACGGCTAACGTTTGAGCGATCGATTTCCATCTTTGCCGCCAATTGATATTGACTGATATCGTATGCCTCTAATATTTTTTTGAGGGCTTTACCTGCTCTTCCCATGCTCCCGATTGTGTCAGAGAGTCACGATTCTGTAAACGTTGCTAATTGTCATCTAATGCGCTACACTGCGGAATGTTGACAATTAGCAACTATCAGATCGAGGAGATCGACTGCAATGATTCAAACACAGCTTTTTGTTTCCACAGATATCAACGAAATCCCGACATCGCCGACATCGCAGCCAAATCCTGTGCCTGCTGAACCAGACCGGGAACCTGTGCTGATCCTAGTGATTGGCTCCCAGAAGGGAATCGATAAAAATTGTTAGCGCACTCTACTTGCGTCGTTTTGCAGCAGTTCAAGAATGGTCGCAGATTTTACCTGCCCCGACTATCGGCAAGCTCATGCGGAGTTTGATTCGCTATGTTTCTTTAGATTAAATTGGACAAAAATGCTCTTTTACATCAGACGCAGTATTCTGCAAAAGTGAATGGGGCGATCGCATTTTGAATTAAGTGCGATTGTTTCTTCCTTCTCAATTTAATTGTCAGGCTCATCAAATACCAGAGTCTGGCTGATGCGATCGCCTGAATATTTGACATACTATTCAGCTTCCCCCTAGGGATGAATCTGGCTTAAAATCACCCGCAACCGATCGTAATCATCCTTCAGCAAAACACTCAAACTCCTCCCCGCTTCCACCAACCAAGATCGATCGCGCATCCGCAACTGATAAATCTCACGAATCGCCGCCGCCGTCAGCGCATCCACCGGCGCATTAGTCACCCCCAGCAGCGTCCTCAAAAAATCCAACTGCACGGTAAAATCAACCACCTCATCCGGTTCGCAGCGATAAACCGCCTGGTGAATTTGCGGCGGGCGCGGCGGCAAATACTGATAAATTTTACCCCTCGATGAGCCGTGACCGTTCAACCTTTCCGGCGCAGCCTCAAACCCCACAATTGCCACTCGAAACTCGGTTTTTAGCATCGCAAAAATCTGCGGTTGTTCCTCCCGCAACTCTTCCAGCGACAAACCCAAAGCGCGAGCTCTGTGCACCGAGTCGATCGGGCTAGTCGTAGCGTAATAAACCACGCCGTAGATTTGATTTTTCGACTCTTCATCCTCGGCCTTCACCCAACTGCCAAAAGGCGGCATCACCGGAAAACTTAAGTCTTCCGGTTCCAAACATTGAGCCAAAAACTCCGAAGTTGCCGTCTCGATCACCTCAGCAATGCGATCGGGATGGCGCTCTTTTGTAGCAAATTGGGGTAAAGGTAAACGCATATTAGTCAGTTGGCAGTTGGTTGTTGGCAGTTGGTTGTTGGTTATTGGCAGTTGGCAGTTGATTGTTGGCAGTTGGTTGTTATTTATTCTTATTATTTGTAAGTGGGTACTAATAAACAATAACTAATAACTAATTACAACTGACAACTGTCAACTGTCAACTGTCAACAACCAACTGACTATTTCGCGCGACCAGCCGTAGCATCGACAAGTTCCAACTGCGACAGGCGGAACGTAATCAGCTTGTCCCAATTCCCGCCTTCAAACAGTACCGCAACTTTCCCGTCGCTAACTCGCTGGACTTGTCCTTGAAAGGTGTAGTAAATCTCACCCTTATCTTTAACTCGAACTGCCGAACCTGGAAAAATCATAATTCTTGGAATGTTAAGTTGGCTGTTTATAGCTTACCGTTTCTCGTTTCTAGTTCCCAAGCAGAGCCTGAGAACTAGGCAAATCTTCGTCAACAGGAAGACGCGAGGCAAAGCCCCGAAACGAGAGTTTGTTAGGCTAAGGCTGCTACGGAAACTTTACCGGCAATGCGGCCCGCGATCGCCCGCAACTCCCTAGCTGAAGCAGAACCCGGTTGCCCCACCACGATCGGCACCCCAGAATCGCCACCTTCCCGCAACGGAATTTCCAGCGGAATGCGGCCTAACAGCGGCACTCCCAACTCAGCAGCAGTCTTTTCCCCGCCACCGGAACCGAAAATATCGTATTGCTTGTCGGGCATATCCGGCGGCACAAAATAGCTCATGTTTTCCACAATTCCCAACACCGACACTCCCAACTGCTGGAACATCTTTAAACCCTTGCGAGAGTCCAACAAAGCCACAGTCTGCGGCGTCGTCACGATCACGACACCAGCCATCGGCACCGCTTGCGCCATTGTCAACTGGGCGTCTCCAGTACCCGGAGGCATATCGACAATCAAATAGTCTAAATCGCCCCAATTCACCTGATAGAGGAATTGCCGAATGATCCCGTTCAACATTGGCCCGCGCCAAATCACGGGCTGGTCTTTGTCAATTAAAAACGCCATCGACACTAATTTGACGCCGTAGTTGAAAGCGGGTTCGAGGCTTTCCCCGCTTTTTCCGTCTCTAACCATGACTTTCGCGTCCCCCAGACCCAACATTGTCGGGTCGTTGGGCCCATAGATATCCGCATCCAGCAAACCCACCTTAGCGCCGGTTTGCGCCAGCGCTACTGCCACGTTTACCGCCACCGTGCTTTTGCCGACGCCGCCTTTGCCGCTGGATATTGCGATAATATTTTTCACTCCTTCAATGCCTTGGCGATCGACCACTCCCTTCTGCTGTGGCGTCTCGGCTGTCACCTCCACCGCCACTTTTTCGACTCCTGGCAACTGTTTGACCGCTTTTTGGCAATCTTCGACAATAAATTCTCGCAGCGGGCAAGCAGGCGTTGTCAGCACTAAAGTAAAGCTGACGACACCGCCGTCAATTTTGATGTTACGAATCATGTTCAATTCCACCAAACTCTTTTGCAGTTCGGGGTCTTGCACGGGTCGCAGGATTTCTAAGACTGAACTAACATCGAGTGTATTGGGCATTGTGTTTTCCACCATAGCTCTGCAATTGGGTTAGCGAATTTTCGATCGCAGGTTTAAGTATATTTTTATTGCTATTTTTTAATGTAACTTCATAGCGATCATTTGCAGACCTGCGGTGGCATAATTACATGACGACAGGATTTGGGACTCACGGTCAATCTCAAACTCAAATGCGATCGGCAAGAATTTCTACGACCGAAAGCAATTTGGTCACAATAGGCGAATTGAGCCGTGGTCGCAATTCTTCAATCTAAAATCTAAAATCTAAAATCTAAAATCGGATGACAGTTTCTACCACACTTAAAACCGCCACTTCCCCGTTTTTGCCGCCCGCTGACTCTAGAGCTAGAGTCAGCCAATTTATGAAAAGCCTACAAGACGAAATTTGTCAATCCCTCGAACAGGTCGATGGCGTTGGCAAATTTAAGGAGGACTCTTGGGAACGCTCTGAAGGCGGCGGCGGACGTTCTCGCGTCATGCGGGAAGGCAATGTTTTTGAACAGGGGGGAGTCAATTTTTCCCAAGTCTGGGGCGAAAGTTTGCCGGCTTTGATTTTGGCCAAGCACCCAGAAGCTGCCGGTCACGATTTCTATGCAACTGGCACTTCGATGGTGCTGCACCCCCGCAATCCCTATTTGCCTACGGTTCACCTGAATTACCGCTATTTTGAGGCTGGACCGATTTGGTGGTTTGGCGGCGGTGTCGATTTGACTCCTTATTACCCGTTGGCTGAGGATGCAGCTCATTTTCACAAAACTCTGAAAGCAGCTTGCGATCGCCACCATCCCGGATATTATCCGACCTTTAAACTCTGGTGCGACGAATATTTCTACCTCCCCCACCGCCAAGAAACTCGCGGCGTGGGCGGCCTGTTTTTTGACTACCAAAGCGCTCAAGGCGCGCTTTACCGCGACCATAATGTCAAAGGGAAGGCTGCTGAGTGCAGCAACAACATCGGGGTGCCGGAACCTAGGAGTTGGGAGTCGCTGTTCGCTTTTGTACAGGACTGCGGCCGGGCATTTTTGCCGGCTTACACCCCCATAATTGAAAAGCACCGATCGAAAGAATACGGCGATCGCGAGCGTAATTTCCAACTTTACCGCCGCGGCCGTTACGTTGAATTTAACTTAGTGTACGATCGAGGCACGACCTTTGGCTTGCAAACCAACGGACGCACCGAATCGATTCTGATGTCCCTGCCGCCTTTGGTACGCTGGGAATACTGCTATGAGCCAGAACCCAACTCTCCAGAAGCCGAACTCTACTCCAAGTTCTTAAAACCGCAAGATTGGGCGAATTGGATGCCTCAGCAGTCACCGACCTGAGTTAAACTACTGGGACAGTAACCACCGCGATAGATAATAAATTTGAGGGAAGGGTCAGTGATTCATATTGATCAAAAAACCCACACGCTTCAAGACGGTACAACAGTTATCGTCTTAGCACCGACAGGACGGTTGGACATCACTACAGCTTGGCAATTCCGCCTCAAGTTGCAAGAGTGTATTTCCAAACTCAGCCGCCATGTCGTAGTGAATCTTGGTCAGGTTAACTTTATCGATAGTTCTGGCCTGACCTCACTTGTAGCAGGTATGCGGGATGCGGATAAAGTTAAGGGAAGTTTCCGCATTTGCAATGTTCATCCGGAAGCCAAACTGGTGTTTGAAGTCACCATGATGGATTCTGTGTTTGAAATCTTTGAAACGGAAGAAGAAGCTCTAGAGGGGGTGCCGCGCGCAAGTTGAGCACTCCTGCTGGCATCGGTTGCAGTGTCGCGGGTAATTTAAGCTTGAGACTCAGAAGCGCGCAGAAACCCAGCAGAAGAACAGGAAGCAGGTAAATTTTTGCCTGCTTCCTTCTGCCTTATTCCTTTGTTGAAAGGTTGAAACCTTCACCAAAACACTAAAGTAGAAGAATACGTCAAGGTAAAGTCTTGCCTTCTCTCCTAGATAGCTAAATCTTTCTTCCTTCTTTCTTGTTGCTTTGTGGTTCAACCCAATATCTCAGCAGCAAAATCCTGACGCTTGACAAATCTAAAAGGGCCCATTAAGGCTCCCCAGATAGCCTTGCCTGTCGTGGGGCTGATTCCTTTGTCGTAGCTGAGAAATTCCTCGCCTGCAGCTTCAAACCCCAAGTCTACTTGGTAATTTTGCCCCCCGTAGGCAAAGCCGCAGCGAGTGCCATCCGGCAAAGATGCCCGAAACCGATAGCCGTTTGAGGCTACATTTTGCACCGCAACCGAGAGGGTGCAGCCGGGGAGGAGTTGGATTTGCTCCTTCGTTAGCTTTCCAAGCAAGTCGGGGTTGCAACCGGCTCCTTTGACGGCTTCAATGTCGTGGAACATATAATACTGAGCTTCTATAAGTCCCGGCGCTACCTGTGAGTGCCTCAGTTGCACGATGCGGGGGCGGTATGGCTTGTCTAATTCCAGAATGTTGGCTTGTTCGGCAAACAGAGTAATGCTGGGTTCGGAGAAAAGAGGAACGGGTACGGGTCTTTGCCACAAACGAAGGTGGACGTACCAAGCCGGGTCTGCTAGCGCTTGTTCCCGATTGTCAAATTCGCCCGCCATGTACTGGGCTAAAGCTCTTAATTCAGGAGAAATTGTCATGTTTGTTTGATTTTTCAGGTTCATGGCTTGACAGAAAAAACTTATTGTGATATGGGTTGCGAGACCTGGGCTGCGCAAGTCAGAAGATTAGATTTATGAGCGATCCCAGAAGAGCTATGATTGTAAAGATACTGGGGTTTGACTCTCGTAGTGCGACAGATTAATTGTTGCTGCCGATCGGGCGTAAAATCTTTTTGATAAAATTTTGTCTCGCAAGGAGGCGGCAACGCTTAAAAAACTGGCAATTTTTGTCAGCCAGATCGCAGAAAGACTCCCCCGACTTTACTCACGCCGCGCTGGCACGCCCGCTACGGCAAAATTATTTATCTATAAGACTCAGGTGAACAATAACCGTACTGTTTCAGATACTAAGCGAAGTTTCTATACGATTCACACTCGACCGATCAACTCAATTTACCGTCGAGTGGTGGAAGAGTTGATGGTAGAAATGCACTTGCTTTCGGCAAATGCCGATTTTCAATACGACCCGATTTATGCTTTGGGTGTGGTGACAGCTTTCGATCGATTCATGCTCGGGTACGCCCCAGAAGCAGACAGAGTTTCGATTTTTAACGCTTTGTGCAAGTCCCTAGAAGACGATCCCGATCGCTACAAACAAGACGCTCAAAGATTGGAAAGCTTGGCGGGGCGACTTTCCGGGCAAGAGTTGCTCTCGTGGCTCGATCGCTCGACCAGCTTTGAAGATACAGGGGATTTGCAAGCATCTTTAGGGGCGATCGCCAGCAACCCTCAATTTAAGTACAGCCGCTTGTTCGCGATCGGTTTGTTCTCCCTGTTAGAAAAAGCTGACCCTAACTTAGTAAAAGATCAAGAAACGCGAAACGGCGCGATCGCCAAAGTCTGTGCGGCATTGCACCTCCCAGAAGACAAAGTTAGCAAAGATTTAGATTTGTACCGCAGCAATTTGGAAAAAATGGCCCAAGCGCGAATAGTGCTTCAAGATGTCATCCAAGCGGAACGAAAAAAACGCGAAAAACGAGATACAAAAGTTACTGTCGGCCCCTTGGGTGACTCTTCTGACAGCAACAATTAATTGTTTGAAAGAAGAAAGAAGTTCGGCAACGGATTTTATAACGGATGTAACGGATGTCAGGAACAAGGAAGAAGGAAGAGGGAGTTCTTTATTTTTTACATCGAATAAAAACTCTTAAATTTTAATTTTTTTTCTTGAATTCTGGCTTCTGTCTTGTGCGTTTAGATGTTGGTTGCTCAGAAACCAACTAAAAATCCCGCTTTCTGAATTGAGCGGGATCGACTTAACTAAAATAGAGCTTTTGGGGTGGTACTAAGGCTGCGGCTCAAAATTAGTGGCGTTAGCTTGCAGCCAAGTGCTTAGCTGTGAAAGAACTTCGTTTCCCGAAGACTTGCCCAAAGCTGTGGGGTTTGGGGTGTCGGGCCTGTCCAAGTTGCGGGCGATCGCTGCGTTGACTTCTTTGGAAATCAAATCGTGAAGTTGTTCTTTAGCCCTAGCCCTTTGAAAGTGAGCTCCCTCTTCCGTCGTAGCGTACAGAGGTGGCAGCCTATTTAAAGCATAAGCTGCAATATCTCCCACATCCAGACTCAGGTCGCTCGTCGCCTCAATTTCGGCCACCCTAGCGATCGCATCGCTGAGCACCAACTCTTCCATCACGTTGATGAACTGTTTGCGTGGCAGAACCACAACTTCGCCAGTCAACAAAGAGCCCATCAGACGATCGAGAGCCATGTACTCTTCGATCGACAATTCCGAAGCCGTATTGCAGATCCGTCCGACCTCAGCTTCCATAGAGGGCGTTAAATAGCCATCCTGCAAAGCCTGTTCAACAATTTTTTCAATACTCATATATGCGTCCCCGCTCAACGGCATCATCAATAAAGTTTTGTGAAGACGCGATTGTTAGCGTCTTGAGATTCGAGTTTTGAGAGTTGAGTTGAGAATTTTTATACAAATCCTAACTCAATACTGATAACCCATAACAGTTATCTGCACACCCTAGCCACAAACTTACCCCATAATTGACGGCTTTATTCGTCCAAACCCGTAAAAATTCCTACTCAATTCCCTGAAGCCGCCAAGGTACGGGATCGACTGACTGCCCGTGCACGTAAAGTCCCCAATGCAGGTGAGGGCCTGTGGAAGCCCCCGTTGACCCCAGAGCACCAATTACTTGACCGGCTTTCACGACATCACCTTCCTTGACATCAATCCGGCTGAGGTGCATCAAAATACTTGCTACCCCCTGACCGTGGTCGAGACCAACGACATTCCCGTGGATTTTGAACCCTTGAGATTCGCGTCCCACTAGAGACACCCGACCTGCTGCTGGTGCGACTACAGGCGAACCGTAAGCACCCGCGTAATCGACGCCGCGGTGGTAGTAGTCCTGAGCAAATACCCCATTATAGTATCGGCGAACTCCGTAAATAGTAGTAATTTCGCCGGAGTTGGGGCGCAACAATTTGCCGTCCCAAAATTTTTCGGGTGTCACCAGTGCTTTAAATGCGTCTACGCGATCGAACTCCGCATCTGTACCTTCCTCGTCTTTCCCAGGCGGTAGCCAGATGGATTGAGTGGGAAAATCTCGATCGCGCACTTGCACGCTTAACTTCTGCACTTGTCCGTCACCTGCGACTTGAACAAGGCGGGCACCGGGTTTCTCAGCAGGCGTCGTCGGCAGCAGGGCCCGAAAGCGTCCGTTGCCGATCGGAAATGCGGGGTAGTTTTTTTGCTGTAGAGACACTTTGGGAGTTTCCCCGCCGTTACCGTCAACCTGAATCATGACTGACAGCGTATCTCCCAGTTGGGGATTTGCCGGTGTTACAACTACCTGCAAAGCTTGCACCGGCAGGGCAAAACTCAGTAAGCCAGCAACAATTCCCCCGATCGAACTGGCAGTTAGCTTGTTTGCTTTCAACTGCCGCCACCGCAAAATCCTACCCGTAACTATTTCCCAACTTAGCCCGCCGTTGCCTCGACTCACACTCATTATCATCACTAGGTGTCCTTAACCTTTCTCTCGCTGAGATATTTTTAACAATCTAGACTCACTATAGCAACCCTCAATCAGTCGAAAGAAACAGCCGTAGCTAAAAAGCTTGGGAAACTCAAAGATTTGGAGATGAGAGACTAACTTAAATCAATACTTAACTTGAGGTGATAAGAATAATAAAAATTCCCGTAATGCGGGGAGGAAAAGCTGCTTAAGCCAGACGGTCACACTACGGTTTCCACCACAAATCCAGGACAGCCGAAGTTTGAGCAGAAACACTCTTTATCTATAACCGGATGGGATTATATTTTATCGACCTAGCTACTGTTGCATAAATTATAACAATTGGTATTAGTTATATCACGGCGATGCCACAGAATTATTGTTAACTCATCTGCTGTTAAATCAATGATTTCTTTGCAGTTTATTTTCCGAGAATTTTTCTCAAAGTCTTGAGTTATTGTAGCCTGTTTTTTGCAAAATACTATTGATTCTCAATTGTAAAATCTCTTCTCAAATGATATGAGATAAAACTTGAGAATTGCTATAATCTTATCACCTAGAATTATAGGGATTCAAAGGTAGCGGTGAAACCATCTAAGCTCAAGCATTCTTCCATAAATTCCTCTACATCGTTGACATTCTCAATCTGATACTCCATGATGCGTTGAGCATCGCCTTTCATCTTTTTGGAAGAAAGAGGCGTGGCCGGATATTTGGCAGCGATCGCTTTGAAAGCTTTGGAATGGATATCCCAGCTTGCAGCAGAACATTTTATGATTAAAAGCCACATGATTAAATTCCTCTTTGGGTTTGGTTTACTAACAGTCTGGCACCAGTAAAACTTAGCTCAATAGTGCCGACAAATCAAGGGATTCTGTTGTTTGGAAAAAAGCTAAAAGCCGAGCCACTATGCGAGCGACACCACCCTTAACATTAGACTCAACATTCAAAGGCATCACCGGATCGTGGAGTGATAAGCGTAACAGAAACCAGCCGGATTCACTAGCTGAGGTACAGGAAATTCGCAGACCTTCGTAGTTATTGGGAACAATTTTCCAGTCTGCTTGCGTTGAGACAAATTCTTGCAGTTGCTCAATAACGCGATATCCTTGGGCTTGGAAATCATCCACACCAAGTTTAATCCGAAATTCTGTACTTTCTTCTGGCTCTTTTAAATTCGCAATTAAATCTGGCAAAGATTGATTTGCTAGCTTTGATTTAGCCAATTCACTCAATAATTTACTGACTAAATAAGCGCCATCATCCAAAAAGTAATTTTCTTTCAAAGCCCCATGTCCAGAGGTTTCAATCGCCAGCCATGATTCCTGTCCGGCTTTATTGAGGCGTATCGACTCGTCAATCACATTTTTGTAGCCGCGTTTAAAGCGATGGTGAATCCCTTTTAAATCTTGTTCGATGAATTGTGTCAAGCCATCGGAGGTGATAGAATCGGTGACAATGGTAGAGCCTGGGTGTTCTTGTAATACGATCGCAGAAATCAAGGCAATTAAGCGATTGCGATTGAGTTCCTTGCCAACTCCATCGACGGCCGCACTGCGATCGACATCGGTATCAAAAATAATCCCAAAATCAGCTTGATGTTCAATTACCGCTTGACAAATTGACTGCATTGCCTGTTTATCTTCGGGATTTGGCACATGATTGGGGAAAGTACCATCAGGTTCTAAAAACTGACTGCCCGTGGTGTCTGCACCTAAAGGTTTTAAGACTTTATCAACATAAAAGCCGCCAGCACCATTGCCCGCATCCACAACAATTTTTAATCCTGTTAGTGGTTCCTCAAAATTATCAGGGTGATTGACTGCTTCCCTAATCTTTGTGACAAATTGGTTAGCATAAACAGAGATGAAATCATGCTTTGTAATTGTACCGGGCGATGAGGCTGGCTGAAAGTAATTGCTTTGGGCTAGTGTTAAGATATCTGTAATATCCTGCTTTTGTAACCCACCTTTGGCAGTGAAAAACTTTAAGCCATTTCGATTAAATGGCAAATGGCTAGCAGTGAGCATAATCGCGCCGTCGCAATCAAAACCAGGGGTAATGGTACTCATAAACATGGCGGGAGTTGAGGCCATTTCAAAGTCGTACACGGTTGCACCTACTGAGGCGATTCCCTCCATGACTGCTTGCATTAAGGTTGGCCCAGATAGGCGACTGTCACGCCCGATCGCGATCGTTAATTCTGCCGCTGGTTTATTGACTTTTTGCACCAGCCAACTGACAAAGGATTTACCTAAGATTGTCGCAACTTCGGGCGTTAGGTTGACTTTTTCATTGGGAACGCCTTCGAGGGCGATACCGCGAATGTCTGATCCATTTTGAAGTTTTGTCCAGTTGAAGATTTGCATAATAATAATAATTGATGGTAATTAGAAAAATAGGAGTCGGCTGTTGAAACCGATCATACAAACTTTCCTCTGCGGCCAATTCGACTGAGCGCTAGCCGAACGTCTTTCGCGGACTAAGAAATAAACAGGGGAGAAATCTCGGATTGGGTATTATTAGTCATTAGGGTGACCGAGTTTTTCAATTCAATCAGCTAATCGGCATTTAAGTTGTATTTAAAGAAACAATCCCAGTCTTGTGGGTGGGATTTGAGCAACGCCCAAAATATCCAATTGAAATGTTTAACAGCTTACTGAGAATTTTTGCCCCATCACCGCTAAGATTAAGTTCTAATTCCTTAGTCGCGTTCAACGCTGTAAATTGCCTGCAAGCGGAACTCACCATGAGGGGGAACTTCCACAATATCTGTAGCTGCATTGGTCGTTTCTACGCACAGTAAACGCTGATAATCTGCATCATCAAGGTCGGCCATATTTGCAGAAATTGTCACCCACGGATTCCACACTACGACGGATTTACTACCCGATGATTTAATGCGAATCCGGCGATTGAGGGCGCTATCGTCAATGACTAATTCATTGGTGACATCAAGATAAATGCGATCGACTTCACCTGCTACTACCACTGCACCCACTTGAGTTTTTTTGACACCACCATCAGCTTTATCAAGATACTGGCTATTTTCTAAACCTAAAACCTGTACGCGGTTGATATCGCCGACTTGGAAATAGGTGTGCAAAGCTTGGGTGAGGGGAAATGCTTTGTCGCCTAGATTGCGGGTGATTAATTCTACAGTGAGGCTGGTGCCGATCGTAATAATAATTGCCAGTTCAAAGGCTTGCGGCCAAATTGCTCTAGTTTCATCGGTATCCTTGAGTCCTAGAGTGACTTTGGTTGCGCCGTCTGCGGTTGTGGCGGTTTCTAGCACATTCCAGAGGCGATTCCGCACAAAGCCATGACTCGGACGCCCCAAAGCTTCGGGATCGGGGCCAAACCAGGGCCAACAGATGGGTATACCGCCTTTGATGGCTTTCCCTTCGGCGTAGTAGGCTTTTTCGCTGACGAACATCAAGTCTGTGGTTTCGGTGGCTGGTTGAAAGGAGAGCACTTGACCGGAATACACAGAAATTAAGGCTTTGGCTTGACCGTTGTCGATGTGAATCATCGGGAAACCACCGTTTCCGGTGGCGAAGGTGAGGTTCCCGGCAATGCCGTAGTCTGTGTTTAATTGGTCAATACTCATGCTGTTGGCTTGGTGAATTGCTTTACAATTATCCGATATTATGGTGGCTAGATTGATTAGATTGTTGAGTTTGACCTAGGAGGGTGCGATCGACACAACGATGCCCTCAGATAAACAAATTGGGAGTGCCAACCGATCGCGAGGGGATGTGCGATCGAACCCACCGGCACACCTTGCTGAGTTCTCCGCAAGCAAGCTAATGCAGCAATTCATCAAAACACGGGGCTGCCGCAAAACTCCGCATCTATTCGAGGGTTATTTCACGCGACAATTGCCAGGGATGCGCCGAAAACAGGGCAAAGAGCGCTGTCCGACTGACTGCATCGGCTAGCGTTCGCATCGAAACTTCACTTGTCAGCGGCGGAGTTTCGCCAAAACCCGGTAAGTCAAATGCGATCGCTTCCGGTTCGGCGTTACTGAATCAAGCTATGGATGACTCAGGAACAGTTCAGCCGTATTCAATTGAGAGTCGATCGACTCTCATGCGTCCCACTTCACAACTCCTGACGAGTTGGACGGATGATCATTTCGTTGACATCCACATCACCGGGTTGCTCGATGGCATAGGCAATCGCCCGGGCGATCGCATCCGCATCAATGGCGACTGAATACAACTGATTTATCCCTGATGCCGTCTCACCATGAGTTATGGTACTGGTCAACTCAGTCGCAACCGCACCGGGGGAAATGTTGGTAGAACGAATTTCACCGTTTGACTCCAGCCGCAGCCCTTCGGAAATCGCTCGCACGGCATACTTGGTAGCACAGTAAACTGCCGCCGCCGGAAATACTTTGTGTCCTGCAACCGACGACAAGTTGATTACGTGCCCTGACTTCTGTTGGCGCATAGTCGGCAGCACTGCTGCGATGCCGTAAAGTACGCCTTTAATGTTGACATCAATCATTTGATCCCACTCATCGACCTTAATCTGGTCAAGGGGAGCCAGTGGCATTAAACCGGCATTGTTGACCAGCACATCAATGCGTCCGTATGTTTCCAGCGTTGCGTCCGCCAATGCTTGCATCTGGGCGCGATCGGCAACATCGGTGACTCGATAGGCAACTGTGCCACCTGTTTTTTCGATTGCAGCCAGCAAGTCCTTGAGTCTATCTTCGCGGCGGGCAGCAAGCATCAATTTGGCTCCGCTGGCGGCTAAACGATGGGCGGTGGCTTCACCTAAACCGCTACTTGCTCCAGTAATGATCACAACCTTGTTTTGAATCTCAGACATATTCACTCCTGTTAGTTGATTAAATCGGCTGATGTCAGGGCGATGAGAACGTGCCTTGTACAGGAGGAGATCGCAGAATCAAACAAGCCTTTATTGAGCGACTGGTTTACAGAAACACTAAAAAAGTTACTCCTAGTGGATCTGTGTAAAACCGATCGCAAATCCGCTTAATTACCAAGCGCGAGCGTATTGAATTGGAGCAGGCACCGACTGACGTAGTTGCTTCGCAGCCCGCATCGGCCAATAAGGATCGCGCAGCATTTCTCTGGCAAGTAATACCATATCTGCTTGACCTGTACGGATGATGTGGTCAGCCTGCGCGGGTGCAGTAATCATGCCAACTGCTCCGGTGGCGATGTTCCCGGAGCGTCGAATGCTCTCGGCAAAGGTAGTTTGATAACCTGCACCCGTCGGAATCTTTACACCCGGTACAATTGCGCCTGAGGAACAATCGATTAAATCAACGCCCAGTGACTTTAATTTATAGCTGAGTACAATACTTTGTTCAATGTCCCAACCATTTGGAACCCAATCGGTTGCAGAAATGCGAACCCAAAGCGGTGTTCGATCCGGCAAAACATTTCGCACCGCTTCTACGACTTCACATAAAAACCGGATGCGATTCTCAAAACTGCCACCATAGTCATCTGTCCGTTGATTGCTCAAGGGAGACATAAATTCATGCAGTAGGTAGCCGTGAGCCGCATGCATCTCTATAAGGTCAAATCCTGCTTCAAGGGCGCGTTGGGCTGCGCTGACAAAGAGTGTCGTCTGCTTCTGAATGTCTTCGATACTCAGAGCGATCGGGGCGGGGGTATTGGGTTCAAAAGGAATGGCGCTAGGGGCGATCGAAGTCCATCCCCCTTGAGATTCCGAAAGCACCTCGCCGCCATCCCACGGAAGTGCTGTACTGGCTTTTCGACCTGCATGAGCAAGTTGAATTCCAGCAACCGCACCGTTGCGGTGAATTAACTCGACGATTCGCGCCAGCATTTCAATGTGAGCATCTTGCCAGATTCCCAAATCTTGCGGCGTAATTCGTCCTTCAGGCTCGACTGCTGCTGCTTCAGTCATCACCAGCCCTGCCCCTCCTACGGCTCGACTGACGAGATGAACCAGATGCCAATCATTCGCGAACCCATCAACACTGGAATATTGACACATTGGAGAAACTGCAATGCGATTTCGGAAGGTAACGCCACGTTGATCGAATGGCTCAAATAAATGCGACATGGTTGTAAACCCGTGGTTTATAAAATGCTAAAGATGTCAAGCACAGACTTTCTTGACGCTGGGAAGTTGACTGACTTCATTCCACCAAGTCCGCAGTTTCGGAGTTTGAGCGATCGTTGCTTCGTACTCTGGGGTCTGCGATAGGTAGGTGAAGGCGGGAATTAGCTAGAAATCGGCAATGCTCAGTTTGTGACCGAGCAAATACGGGTGTCCTAAAGTTAGGGACTCGATCGCCTCTAGTGAAGTCTTTACAGGTGCGACGGCAGCTTTGTCAACCTAGATCCCGAATTGACTTGTCATTTTGAGGTATCAAGAGCAACGACAAAATTACTTGTCTAAAACCTCAATCTTTATTGTTAGCAAAAGCGGGGATTACTAGAAAAAAACACAAAAGTGTCAGAGTAATTATGCAGTAGATTGGGTAAATCCGCAAGTATGGCTTGACTAAAAACGATTTCAACTAATTTTTTTTACCGATCGCCGATCGGTGAACGTACACCACGATAAAACCGCTCCCTACAAAAAAGCAATCAACATCACTCCACCCAGCCTGAAATTGATTAAAAAAAGTAACTTGATTTAATCTTTCCGCCCTCATCGGGTTGAGGTGAAACATTACCCACAATCAAGCCCCAATGGCTAGATCGACTTGCAAGAGGTTAAGCTTTTTGTGAGGAGATAAACTCTTTGGTATCAGAAAATACCTGGTTCTATAGTTGCAGTTGCCCTCGCTCCCCAACTACAGTCAACCCACTAAACATAGTCAACACATTAGACACTATAATATAACTTTATACTTTTTTCATAAAGTTGTGCAAGAAGACTTCCGACTGATCGTTGACTTAGTTCTAGTTCTCGCTGCTGCCGCAGCAGGAGGACTCTTTGCATCGCTGTTGCGACAGCCGGTAATTCTCGGGTATCTCCTGGGAGGGATCGTAATTGGGCCGGCCGGTTTGGGGCTGATTAAAGAATTAATTCAGGTAGACACCCTGGCTGAATTCGGGGTTGCTTTTCTGTTATTTGCCTTGGGAGTGGAATTTTCTTTCGCCGAACTCCAGAAAGTAAAAGCCATTAGTTTGGGCGGGGGGGGTTTGCAAATTGTGCTGACGATCGCCATTACTACTGCAATTTCCTTGGCTGTAGGCTGGGTAGAATCGCCCGCTCAAGGCGTGTTTTTAGGAGCGATTCTGTCGCTTTCTTCGACCGCAGTCGTCCTGAAATGCTTGATGGAGCGCAATGAATCCGGTACTTCCCACGGTCAAGTCATGCTGGGAATATTAGTAGTTCAAGATTTGGCTTTGGGGCTAATGCTAGCAGTTTTGCCGGCACTCAACCAGCCAGCAGAAGCGATCGGCATGACGGTAGCGTGGGCCCTGCTGCGGATCGGGTTATTTGCTGCCGGTGCTGTAGTCGCCGGCATTTGGATGGTACCGCAGTTGCTGCGCTACCTCGCGAAAACAGAAAGTCGGGAACTGTTTTTGCTGGGAGTTGTGGTTTTGGCTTTAGGGATTGCGCTGCTTACAGAATATTTGGGTTTTTCGATCGAGATGGGCGCATTTGTGGCGGGTTTAATGATTTCGGAGGTGGAATATGCCGACCAAACTCTAACTTATGTCGAGCCTTTGCGAGATATTTTTGCATCCTTATTTTTTGTCACCATCGGAATGTTAATTGACCCGGTGTTTCTGTGGAACCATCTAGAAGTAATTCTGGGACTGGTATTTATAGTATTTGTCGGCAAATTTTTGATTATAACGCCGATCGTCCGATTATTTGGCTATCCGCTAAAAACAGCATTGATCGCAGGTTTGGGCTTAGCTCAAATAGGAGAATTCTCCTTTGTACTCGCTAGTTCCGGCCAAGCTATGGGGCTGGTTTCGCGGAACGTTTACCTGTTAATTTTAGGAACTACAGCAGTCACTCTCGTGCTGACTCCGTTTGTGTTGAGAAGCGTGCCGCAGTTATTGAAATGGGCGGAAAAATTCGGGCCTTTGCAGCGCTATTTTGACGAAACATCTCAACCTGTGGCAATAGCTGAAACTTTGCCGGAACAAAATTATGTTGTGGTTTGCGGCTACGGGCGAGTCGGCAGAATTTTAGTCAAAATGCTGCAAAGCCGCAACTGTTCTGTTGTAGTGATCGACGAGTCAGAAAGTAGAATTCAAGACTGCAGAGTCCAAGGAATTCCTTACATTTACGGGAATGCTGCCAGCTTGCACGTATTGGAAGCCGCGCGGGTGGAACGGGCAAAAGCAATGGCGATCGCCCTTCCCGATCCCATGAGCACTCGCTTGTGTCTGAAGCGGGCTTTAGAATTAGTCCCGGATTTGGATATTGTGGTGCGGGCCAACAAAGATAAAGACATCGAACTGCTTTACCAACTGGGGGCCTGGGAAGTCGTGCAGCCGGAGTTTGAGGCGAGTTTAGAACTGTCTGCCCACTTGCTGGCTGGCATCGGGATCTCGGCAACCGCGATCGCGCGGGAAGTGCAGCAAATTCGCAGCAGCCGCTATCTGGAATTGCGGCCGCCGCGCGAACCTTTGGCGGTTTCGCGGGATTTGAAAGTGGCGGTTCGAGATATGAACAGCGAGTGGTACAGCTTGCCGTTAGGTTCTCCCATCGCCAGCATGACTCTGGAAGAAACTAACTTGCGGCAGTTGACAGGGGTCAGCGTGATGGCGATCGTCCGCAAGAATGGCGAGGAAATTGATTATCCTAACGGCAAGACAGCTTTGCAGTTGGGCGATCGACTTTTTGTAGTGGGAGAACCCGAAGAACTCATCAGTTTTGAGTTGCTGGCGAAGGGGGAAGTTGCAGTGCCGCAGGGCGACAGTTCTTGCCAGTGGCTGAGGCTGCCAGCAAGCAGCCCTTGGGCGGGCAAAAAACTGTCAGAGGTAGATTTGCTGACCCAGTACGGGGTGCAGGTGCGGGCGATCCGCCGGGAAGGGAAATTTACTCGCTGGCCGGACGGAACTACCAATTTGCAAGAAGGCGATCGTTTGCTGCTGTGCGGCGGCTTCTACGAACTCGGCTTGATGCAGCGGACGGCCTCGCCGCCAGTTCGGCAATCTGCTTTAAAGCTGCCTTTTATTACCGCCCAAGTCAGCGAAAAGCTGTTTAGCGATTAGGGAAGAAGGAAGAAGGAAGAAGGAAGAGGGAAGAAGGAAGAAGGAAGAAGGAAGAGGGAAGAGGGAAGGAAGAGGGAAGAAGGAAGAGGGAAGAAGGAAGAAGGAAGAGGGAAGAGGGAAGAGGGAAGAGGGAAGAGGGAAGATTTTTCCCCTCTCCCAATCTCCCCCTCCCCCACTCTCCCACTCTCCCACTCTCCCACTCTCCTCAGCCGTTGGGTTTGATATAAGCAATTGCTGGTCGCGAAATCAGAATTTGTTGTTCTGAGGCATCGAGGAGGCAAATGCAGCTATGATCCTGCCAAAAAATTCTGCCCGCTAGTAAGTCGCCAGTAAGGAGTTTGATCTCCACCTGTTCTTTGTCTTTGATGTAGCTTTGTATTAAGCGAACGCTGGGCAATCCGGTTTCAAATTCAGACATAGTTCAGAAAAATATAGTCAAATATTACCTTAAACCATATTCTTCTGTTTATACGGTTTAAACGGTACTGGCCCAACTACAAGCGCCTCTACTCGATGAAGGATAAACCCATTGGCCGCTACTTTTCGACAGATCTTCATTGAGCCATTGACATCAGCATTAATTAGATATCGCTGTGGAGTTATAAATATTATATGTCTTGATATTGCACTAGAAAGGACGATAAATTGCATAAAGTTTTATAATAGTGGGAAATTGGTAATTTGGCGATCGAATTATCTAATCAGTTTTAACCAAAAGAGGTTTGTTTTTATGCCGATCGAGTTTGCGAAGTATCAGGGGCTGGGAAATGATTTTATTCTGATTGACAACCGCCACTCGTCAGAACCGGCGATTACACCAGAACAAGCTGTGGATTTGTGCGATCGACATTTCGGGATTGGCGCAGACGGCGCGATATTTGCTCTTCCGGGTCAAAACGGCACAGACTATACGATGCGGATTTTTAACTCCGACGGTTCGGAACCGGAAATGTGCGGCAACGGGATTCGCTGTTTGGCTAAGTTTATCGCCGATTTGGAAGCGTCGGAAATTCACGCCCCCCAACCCCCCCAAGCTTCGGGAGGGAGTGCATCTAAGACTGAGTACCGGATTCATACCGGTGCGGGCGTTATTATCACCGAATTGCGATCGGACGGTCAGGTTAAGGTGGATATGGGAGTTCCCCGGCTGCTGGCTGCGGAAATTCCGACAACTTTGGCCGCACCGGATGCGAAAGTTATTGATGTGCCGATCGAAGTTGCTGATAAATCTTGGTCTGTTACCTGCGTCAGCATGGGAAATCCCCACTGCATTACGTTTGTAGAGGATGTTTCGGCTGTTGCTTTAGAAACTGTCGGGCCTCAATTCGAGCACAACAAAGCCTTCCCGCAGCGTACCAATACGGAATTTATTCAAGTGGTACGTTCGGACTATGTAAAAATGCGGGTGTGGGAAAGAGGCGCAGGTGTTACTCTAGCTTGTGGGACTGGTGCTTGTGCTGCTGTGGTAGCTGGAGTGTTGGTAGGGAAGTGCGATCGGGCAACTGCGGTTGAACTCCCCGGCGGCGTTTTGGAAATCGAATGGGCAGAAGTGTCTGGGCGGATTTACATGACCGGACCGGCACAGCTAGTATTTACTGGTTGTATTAGTGATTAGTTATTAGTCATCAGTCATCAGTCATCAGTTATCAGTTATTATTAGGCATCAGTCACTCGTCAGAAGGATTTTTTTGTTGAATCAACAAACAATAAAAATTATTGAATTCAAAATTTGTATTGAATTCTAACCAATGCCTTCTGCCTTTACAAGTTATTTGCTGCGGACTGAAGACTGAAGACTAATAACTAAGCCTGAAATCTAAAATCTAAAATCTAAAATCTAAAATCTAAAATTAAGTAGGTGGGCTGGCATGGCTGGAGGTATTTATCTGATTCAGGACGACGACAGGCTGGTAGAAATGATGGAACAGCCCTACGACTCGGAAGACCAATTACAAGACTTGCTAGTAACTTATCCTAATTTGATCCCGGGAGACCAAATCGATCGGGCTACGGCGCGCAGGTGGCTGTTAATTTCGCGGGAAGCTGCACCCAGCGATGAGGAAACAGCGGTGCAGTGGTCGCTGGATCATTTGTTTCTCGACCAAAATGCAGTTCCTACTTTGGTGGATGTCCGGCGAACTCTTAATGCCGAACTGCGACAAAAAGTGTTGGGTCAGTCGATCGACTATGCTGCTAATGCGTTGTTTTACTGGCCTGTCGATTCAATTATTGCTCTGTTTGAAGCTAATTGTCGCGATCGGGGTCGCGATCCCGAACAGATTTTTGAAGAGTTTCTCGGTGCGGATGCTAATGAAGACCGATTTTGGCAGAAGGTTAAAACTAATTTGCAAGCGGGTAAAGTTCGCTTAGTGTTTGTAGCTGACGAGATTTCCGCTGAAATGCGCCGAGTTGTGGAATTTCTCAACGAACAAATGGACCCGGTTGAAGTTTTGGCCCTGGAAATTAAGCAGTATGTAAGTGAAGACGGCCTCAGAACTTTGGTTCCCAGAGTGATCGGTCAGACAGCGGAAGCACAGCAGAAAAAATCCAGCGCAACACGCGAAAGAAGGCGCTGGGATGAATCTTCATTTTTTGCGGAAATCAAAGCTAGACGGGGCGCGGACGAGGCGCAAATGGCAAAAGCAATTTACCTTTGGGCAAAAAGTCAAGAACCCGAAGTTCAAATCCACTGGGGAACGGGGGATGCCTACGGCGGTTTCGCCGCTCAATTGCCTCAAAGGGGAAGAAAACCCTATCAGCTATTCACTGTAGATATTGCTGGCAGAATGGAGATTTCTGCTGACAATTACGGTTCCGGGCCGCCGTTTAATGCGGAAGAAAATTGGCTGGAATTGAGAAGCAAGCTGAGTTCGATCGGTCTGTCGCTACCTATAGAACCGGGCGAGAGAAGGTCGCCGAGTCTGGCTTTGTTTACTTTGCAAGATGAATCTGCCCTCAAGCAAGTTATGCAAACTTTTGACTGGGTGATTGAGCAAATTAAAACGTTATAGTTAGTTGTCATTTGTCAGTTGTCAGTTGTCCGTTGATAATTGGTTATTATCACCAACAAATAACCAATAACAACTAACAACTAACAACCCACACATAACCACTAACTAATGACTAATATCGAATGTTTGCTTGTTTCATGCGCCGCAATGCTTCTCCCAGTCGATCGCAATCTGCAATTAAACTAATTCTCACATATCCTTCGCCGCCCGGCCCAAAAGCATTCCCAGGAGTCACCACAACACCGGTTTGCTGCAAAACATTCAGGGCAAAATCAGTCGAACTCATGCCCGGAGTGCAGGGAACCCAAAGATACATTGCAGCCAGAGGTTTCGGAATATTCCAACCTAATTCTGCCAATCCTTCCACCATGAAATCCCGGCGAGTCCTGTAACGATTCTGCACTTCGTGCAAGTAACTGTCGGGCAATTGCAGTGCTGTTTCTGCTGCTGTTTGCAATGCGGAAAATATACCGTAATCTAGGTTAGTTTTTAAGGTCCGCAAACCTTGAATAATCTTGCTATTTCCTACTACAAAACCGACTCGCCAGCCGGCCATATTGTAGGTTTTGGACATGGTGTGAAATTCGACACCGATTTCTTTACCGCCGGGAATTTCTAATAAACTTGTCGGTTGATAGCCGTCAAAGGCTAATTCCGCATAACACAAGTCGTGAACCAGCAAGATTTGATGTTTGTGTGCGAAAGCAACAATATCTTTGTAAAATTCGCGGGGTGCTGTTGCTCCAGTCGGATTACTGGGATAATTGAAATAGAGTATTTTGGCTTGTTCGGCTACGCTGTCGGGAATGTCGGCTAAGTCAATTACCCAGTCATTTTCTGGTTTGAGAATGATGTTGTGAACTTTTGCACCAGCGATAATCGGGCCGCGAAATAATACGGGATAAGCGGGACTTGGTACTAATATTAAGTCCCCTGGATTGATATAGGCGATCGCAAAATGTGCTAAACCTTCTTTAGAACCCAACAAAGGCAATGCTTCGCTTTCTGGATCGAGTTCAACGTTGTAGCGGCGGCTGTACCATTTAGTAATAGTACGGCGGAAACTGGCAGTTCCTTCAAATGGTGGATAGCCGTGATTTGCAGGATTTTGGATGGCTGCGACGGCGGCTTCTACTACTGGTTGAGGAGTGGCACCGTCGGGGTTTCCCATTCCTAAGTCTATTAAATCGAGTCCTTGTTCGCGGGCGCGGGCTTTGAGTTCGTCGAGACGGGCAAATACGTAGGGCGGTAGTTTTTGCAACCTGTCAGCAGGGGTAATCCAATCCAAGGTCATTTATTTTTTGTCAGTTGTCAGTTTTCCTGGTTTGTAGTAAGGACTTTCGTCCTTGCTAGCACAGCCTTTTCAGGACTAAAGTCCTTACTACAAACTGTTTTAATTCTTAATCTTTAATTCTCCCACAGGTGCGGTGGTAGAAACCATCGCTGCCATTAATTGTTGGGGAACAACTTTAAAAGGCAGTCGGTGGATGTCGGAATTAGGATTGCAGGCTATGTCGGCGGCGCGCTGCAATTCTGTGAGGGTAATGTCTCCGAGTCCGAGGTTGTCTAAAGTTTGGGGCAATCCAATCTCGGCATAGAATTTTAGCAGTTGCTGTCTGGCGCTAGCGGCGAGTTGATTGTTTTGCAGCATTTCTTCTAGCCGCAGTTGTACTAAAATGCCGTAGGCGACTTTTTCGCCGTGCAATGTGCCGTGACTTGCTAATAGATGAGTTAGGCCGTTGTGGACGGCGTGGGCGGCGACGGTGCGGCATTGGGCACCGCCAATTCCGCCGATTACTCCTGCTAGCAATACGGCTGCATCGGTGACTTCTTGCCAGGTTTCGCTACCGGGTTCTTTGAGGGCGGCGGCTGATTTTTGGAATAAAATATCGCGCAGTATTCTAGCTTGTTGGACGGCCGAAATTATCAGGGTTTGTTCGGAGTGTCCGCTGCTGACTGATGCTTCGTACCATTTGGCGATCGCATCTCCAATTCCTGCTACTAATGTCCGCTGCGGTGCGGTTTGAATCAAACCGTAATCGAGTATTAATAAGTCTGGACATCTGGCTAATGTGACATCGTATTGGAATGCACCTTGTTCTGAATAAATGTTAGAAAGGGCTGTCCAAGCGGCACAGGTGGCTGCTGATGTGGGTATTGTGACGATCGGGATTTTGCACTGATGGGCGACGAGTTTTGCTGCGTCTAAGGCTTTGCCGCCGCCTACTCCGATGATGAAATCGGCTTCATGGGTGGCGGCTGCTGCGCGGAGGGTTTCGAGGCTTCTTTCGCTGCAATCCTTGCCGTATGCTGTTTCGGCGGATTGTAACTGCTGCTGTTGGAGGATTGGTTGCAGGTAGGGTTGGGTGGCGGCGAGGGAGTTGCTGCCGCCGACGATTAGCGGCCGCTTTCCGCAACGGGCGATCGCATCTCCGGCTTGTGCGATCGCCGATCGACCCCGCAATACACAGGCGGGAGCAATTGTCAAGGAATAAATTGCTGGTGCGGTGGCGGTTTTGGTACTTTGGGTTTGAGTCATCGAACCACTGGATAAGTGACGAGAAGGTTGACGCTTTGCAGGATTGCTGGATTTTATAGGATAACTCTAACTCATGTTGGGCGATCGGGTAAGTTTTGTAAAGTTTTTATTAAGTATTGTTGGGCTGTTGGGGGATGGGAGGGGGGAGTTGAGGGGAGTTGGGGAGTATTCACCCAATTGTAGACTTCCAATTCGATCGTTTTAATGATTTATGTTGCATAGTGCTGAAAGGACAGATGCTTTGTTTCAGCATAACAATTGTCGATCAAAGGGCTTTACAGTGTTTGATAGGTTCTTTGTTGATCGCTGTTGTCAGAGAAGGAGCTAGTCACGGTATGCTCTGCTTTTATACCAGCCTCAATCAGTAATTGGCTTAAAGCTTCCTCGAAGTTATCCTCTTCAATTACAACTTGACGATCAATTAAACAAGCATGAAACAGAATGGTGTCAATCCAGCGCTGTTTATCCCAGCCTGTCGCGAGAACCAAAAAGTGACCCGACTCGACATCACAGACGGAGTAAAGCTCGATCGCCTGTAAACGGGGTTGCGCGCGAGTTGCTTCTTGCAAGGTTTTTTTAAGAATGTCTGCATAGGCTAGTGAGTTATCCATTGGAGAATCGCATCGCCTCTTGACTTGGTTCGTAAACTAATAAGTTGATTTTATTTCGCTGGACAGCTAACTAAAAAATGGGTTTTTGAAAGTGCTTAATGTAGATCGCTTGCTCACTGCTAAAAACAACTGACGCTCCGGTTCTTGCTCTTCTAATGCCCATTGGTAGAGCCTACGCCGACATCGTTTTTTCCAGTTCGCTAATTACTGATGGTGAATCGAAGTCTTTGATTTCAACAGCGATTTTATGCCCTTCTTTTTCGGCAGCGAAAAACTTTTCTGAGCCTAAGTCTGCTTTCCAAATAGCCTGCTATAACACTAATACTAAAGGATCGTCCGTAATTGTCCACCGTCTTTTTCGAGGGTGCGACGCAAGGAGAAATGTAAATTATCGCGTCTAGACATTCGATATTCGATAATTTAGGTTAGGAAAGATCGGCACGAATCTCTTGAACTCTCATGTCTTGTTGACATACATCAGCGATCTGCGGTATTTTATGGTTTTATGACGTATTGTACCGGATCTGCGACACAGTGAATATTTTATGGCAGAAAAGTTAACTGTAACAGGAAATAAAGATACTTGGTATCCAGCTTCAATCAATAATTTAGAAAACCATTTAGGTCACTTAATCAAAGAAAATAGCTACTTTCAGAGTACGGATATAACGCCTCTTAAGAAGAATATTGCTTATAGCTTGCAATATCTGGAATTTCTCGATAGGCTACTCAAATATATCAAATTAAGCAGTCCTTTGGAAAAACAGAATATTAAATCTTTTGTTGTCTATGGTGCTTCAATAATCGAAGCTCTCTTCTATTACATTATTGTTAGTGCGGGTAAGATGAAAAAAACAGAGTGGCAGTCTTACAAAAAGCTGACGAGCACTGAGTATGACGTTAAAGGAGACAAATTTCATAATGAAACTGAGATATTTATTAAGGTTTCACCTCCAATAGATATGAAAATGACGTTACACGATATGTGCAAAAAAGTTGAAGACAAAAAAATGCTTGGTGAGGTAGGAGACTTGTATAAAGAAATCAGTAAAATCAGAAAACTAAGGAATAAGATTCACATCCAGGGTATTGAGCATTCAACAGATACAGATTGGTGGAATTTTAACCATAGTGAATTTGAGTTGATGAAGAGAGTTATTTACGGTATTCTAACATCCCCTCGATTCTCAAGTAGTTCTCCCAGTTCCTTATTTAATTATCTGAAGTGAACGCGGCGAGCTAACAACTGCGCTGCACCGGAACCTACAAAAAAGGTCGGCTTAGATGCAAATATTACTTGTCCCAGATGAACGCGAACTTTACATTTTTTCGCGACAAGTGAAACACGACGATCGCCCGCAACTTCTCTCGCTTGCTCGCCCCTTTCCCATATCCTAGAAAAACACAGGCACGGCCAAGGCTCAAATCAGCTCGGGATCGATCGCCTTCTCTGTGCGATCGCGCAGGAAACCATCCCTAGTTGATGATGGTTGTAACAGAATTTGTGGGATTATGATTTCTGTGCAATCAGCCTTCTTGCCTTCATGCCAACGAATGATTCTGACATACAAATCCAAGCGCGAAGAATTCTAGACGCGATTGCTTTCATCCCTTTTGAGCAATGTCAACCCTTGACCCGTGGGTTTGAGAGCATTCCTGCGCGTCCTGGCATTTATGCAATCAGGCACAGAACTGATGGATTGCTCTACATCGGTAAAACCAAGAGCTTACGAGGTCGCTTCAGTGGTGGACACAAAGCTTTTTTGTGGGCATGGCTCGATAAATATAGCGATGAAGACATAGGAATTGCAGTACAGACAATTTCTCACGCTTGAGAACCCTGCGTTACTATTGGAGCTAGAAGCCATCATTCTAAGAGCTGCTGAACCCCCTTACAACGTCCAAATTCTAACTGAGATGTAAAGCCATGCAAGCCAAACTTCAAGAGCAACTTTCCCTCGCTGATGCCGAAGTTATTTTAGGACGTTTTCCTGAACGAATTCGTGCTGCCCTAATTGCTCGTGCTGCTGAAATTGAATACCCAATCGAAGCAGTCATTGAGATGGCGATCGCTAGTTTCCTTGACACAGAGGCATTAGGTTTTGCAGATTGCAAACCAGGACGCGGACAATAACAGCGTCAAGTGGCGATCGCCGCGGTCTAACAACCCGGTTGGAGCGGACTACCGAAAGATATTGGTGGTGATGCAAAAGTTATTTCTAGCCACTCAACCGGAACGTTGCTTTTGGCTGAAACAATGCTTCTAAATTATCTGCCAGTATTGTAACATTAAGCTATTCACCTCTAATTGCTGTAGTTCATTCTATGAGACAACCACAAACTGTTAAAGCTTTGGAAAAGCTAGGACGGGTTCAACTCTCTAAGAGTTTTTTCATGCGTGAGTTTCTTTATTCAGAAATCTCTCAAATTGAAGGTATCCCTAACATTCCTAGCGATCCTGATTTGGCGATCAAAGCAGGAAAGAATTTGTGTGAGAGGGTACTTGAACCAATTCAAGATGCGCTCGGTCGGATTAGTATCCGCTCAGCCTATCGTTCTTGTGCGGTGAACGCCAAAGGAGCAGAGAATAAAAATCAGTACGGCTGTGCCAGTAATGAGGACAACTATGCAGAACATATCTGGGACGTAAAAGATTCAGAGGGGTATATGGGAGCAACAGTATGTATTATTGTTACATCATTCATCCCTTACTATGAACGCACTCAAGATTGGACAGCATTGGCATGGTGGATACATGACCACATTGATGCTTATGCAGCAATGACCTTTTTCCCAAAGTATGCAGCGTTCAACATTAGGTGGAGCGAGAATCCTAATGTTTCAAAAGAAATTGATAGCTACGTACAAAACCCGCACACTGGTAAGAATAGCGGGTATCTTACAAAGAAGGGGATGGATAATTTCTTAGGTTTGCATGAGCAGTTTTACCAAGAATTTATCGCTCGCTGACTAACCACCGCCTTGAACTTCTATGCGATAGTTGTAGCCCTGTTCGGTGAGGAAGAGTTGGCGGTGTCGGGCAAAATCTTCCTCGCAAGTTTGTAGCGATACTAATGTATAAAAGCTGGCATTGTGTCCGTCGGCTTTGGGGCGGAGAATTCGTCCGAGGCGCTGCGCTTCTTCTTGGCGAGAACCATACTTTCCCGATACTTGAATCAACACATCGGCATCGGGTAAATCGACGGCAAAGTTGCCCACGCGAGATAGAATTAATCCGGGAATCTCTTTGTGACGGAATGCTTCGTATAACCGATCGCGCTCTGCCTGTTTTGTCTTCCCCGTAATCAGAGGCAATTCGGTAATTTTGGCGATCGCATCTAACTGTTCGAGATACTCGCCAATAATTAAAATACGGTGTCCCGCCTCCTTTTGCAACAAACCTTGCACCACATCCAACTTACCCGGATTTTCCGCAGCAATGCGAAACTGTTGGCGGCGGGGCGCTAGGGCATATTCCATTTTTTCCGCCTCATTTTGGGCGACGCGGATTTCCGTACAATTGGCAGTGGCAATAAATCCCTGTCCTTCCAATTCGCGCCAAGGTACGTCATAGCGCTTGGGCCCAATCAACGTGAATACATCGCCTTCTTTCCCGTCTTCGCGAATCAATGTCGCAGTTAAACCTAACCTGCGTCGTGCTTGTAATTCAGCGGTGATCCGAAATATCGGTGCAGGTAATAGATGGACTTCATCATAAATAATCAGTCCCCATGATTCCGCATTAAACAACTCGAAATGCGGAAATTCATCATCTTTATTCGATCGATAACTTAGCATTTGGTAAGTTGATAGGGTGACAGCAGCCGTCTGTTTGGTGACACTGCTGTACTCAGCGATCGCATCCTCAGTTAAACTTGTTTTGTCTAATATTTCCCTGCGCCACTGGTGCACAGAAGTCAAACTGCTGGTGAGGATGAGTGTCTTTTGCTTTACCAAACTCATCGCTAACATCCCGACTATGGTTTTACCAGCCCCGCACGGTAGGACGATCGTCCCACTTCCACCTTTTACCTGCCCTTCCTGATAGAATGCCTCTGCTGCTTCTTGTTGATAAGCACGCAACTTAAAGGGCAAGTCCGCTAAAGTACGATCGCGCAAAGAAATCCCTAATTCGGCACCCTCGACATATCCAGCCAAATCTTCTGCCGGATAGCCCACCGCTAGTAAAGCTTGCTTGAGTACGCCACGATTCCCGGCATCGACTTGAAAGCAAAGATCGGAGATGCGCTTACCCAACATTGGTTTAACGCGATCGTCCCGTATCAGCAATTCCGCTAGGGGCAAATCGGCAATTCGCAGTTGTAAATCGGGGCGACGCGCATCGATTCTTTCAATTACAGTTAATCCATACCGCGCCCCCAAGAGTTCAATTTCCTGCGCTACGGACTCAGGAATGGGATATTTGGCATAATTTCGCAAAGCTGCGATCGCGTCTTCAACTGGCATTCCCGCCGCCCGCGCATTCCACACGCTGAGGGGCGTGATGCGATAGGTGTGGATGTGTTCGGGACTTTTGATTAATTCTGCAAAAGGGGCGATCGCTTCTCGCGCCTGTTGTGCTGTGGGAGCGTGAACTTCTAGTAAGATCGATCGATCGCTTTGCACGATCAAAGCATTTTCGGGAACGTAAGTCATAGGAATAAGGAAGAAGGAAGACGGAAGAGGGAAAAAGGAAGACGGAAGAAGGAAGACGGAAGAGGGAAGAAGGAAGACGGAATAAGTTTGTTAGAACAGAAAAGTTTGGTTGATTTGCTCCAGTCCATGTTATAAGGTGCGTCGCGATTGAGATTGTCGATCTTTTTTTAGGATTTATCGCCAGCGACGCACCCTACAAATACTCAAAGTCCCCCTTTTTAAGGGGGATTTAGGGGGATCTGGACTCAGCTATAAACGAAAGATAAAAAGGTTTTCGGGTGATTTTTGACACTAATAGTATCAGGTGTATTATTTATCCCGCTGGGGTAAGACGTAGCCGATCTGCCGCAGCGCGTTGCGAAATTTAGTTTCCTGGGATAAAGGAACTGCTAAAGTGCGATCGCCCGCTAGCTGACAGAATTTTTTGCTACGGGAATCATTGGCAATCAACAATGCTAAATGGGCGTTAGTACATTCGATTAACTTGACAGTTCCTGCATCTTGCAAACTATTCGCTCGTTCTGTAACATCCGTCAGAAATTGCTGTACGGTTTCGGGTAGCGGTTCGATACTTCTTGTCTCTAAAACTTCTTTAAATTCTGCTAGCGGGTATCCGGCTTCAATGGCGGTAAATAGCTTTTGTCGATCGAGTTGCCAGACGACATCTGAAACTTTTTTAGTATAGAGATCGAGGACGATCGCATCTGATGTCGCAATGCCTTCTCCTGCTACAACAATATCTAAATTGGGCAGTACGCGGAGTGTTTGACGGAACTCAATTGCTGGCGGGGTGTAATTGTGAGTCAATCCCAAACAGTAAGCCCCCAAAGCTGTCAGGCGAAAAGATATTAAGCCGTCGTAGCGGCTGAGAAATCTCAAATCGTCCGTTCCCCAAAGATCGTCAAAATCGCTGGGTACGAGGGACGGATCGGCATAGGCAACATCAATTATTCCCAGGGTAGCAACATACTCAAACAACAGGCAGCGCATATATCTTTCTTGCAGAATATGCCAATCGTGACTGCCCGAATATCCTAAGTTACCATACCCAAATTCAGAAATATAGAGATTGTCGGGATCGCGCGTTACTTCAAACCGATTGCCCGTTGCCAACATATACCTGCTAAATTCGCTAAACAGAATCCATTTACCGACAGGACATTCTGCTAGCCTTGAGGCGATCGCCTCTCTCCGCCCCGCCGCCGCTGTCATGCCGCGCGCCCCCTTGCCAGTTTGTCCTTTAATAGCATCAATGCGGCGAAATTCATCAAAAGTGTTTGTTTTTAACCAGCGCTTCCATGCTGTCTGTAATCCTTTGGCAGGTGATTCTTGCAAAGCTTTCTGTCCCGCTTTGGTCAAAACTAGCTTTTTGCCGGATTGTTCGGCGAATTTGCTCGCTTGGGCGATCGCGGCCCAAGCAAAGGATTTGATGTTACCAACCTCGTAGAATATATCGCCCTTTTCCAAAGTAGCTTGGCGCTGTTCGTCGTTATAAAAATCACCCCCTTGCAATACAGCGGCGATCGCTTTCAGAGTTGTGGCACCAGGTAACGCGGTTTTCTCACTAACGGCAACTTTGCCCGACTGAATCAGACGCAAAACTGCTTCCAAATCCTTTGGGGCTGCCCGTTCCATTTCACAAGTTGTCAAAGGAAGTTCGTACTCGGATACCTCTTTTTGAGATGTACGAAAGTTATGTTTTTCTACACGAACCATAAAATTATCTGGCAGTACATCGCCAACCAGATTTAAGGAAGTTGCTTGAGGTTTTGGCACAAACTTCAGCAAGTTTTTTTCAAGATCGTAGGGTATAGCAGTGCCGTAGAAGAACAAGGATAGTAGAGAGGGTTCTCGGTTATATCCATAGCGATCGCTCTTTCCCCAGTCTGGTTGTTGTCCGTATTTCGCCATAAATACATCGGCATCATAGCCACCACCTGACCCATGTATAACTTCCGCTACGGCCGCTTTTTGTAGGTCGTCTAATTGCGCCCAAACTTGCTTGAGTTTTTCTCCCTGCATTTGCTGTTTAATCCCAGCAACTAGGTCAGCTTTGCGGGTTAATTTACGATCGCCCGACAACAGTGCATTCAGCTTTTTTAAATCTTCAACAATTATTCCTTCGAGTGCCTCTTGGAGGGTAGTAACATCATCTAGGGTTTGGTAACGCGGCATAATTTTTGGCAATTCGCCTGCTGCAAAATTGTTTGTGCTACCAAATATAACAACTTTCCGAAAATTGTAACTTGAATTTTTGTAACAAAATTCAGAAGTATGGTTTAATATTTATTGTTAAACAGACGTGATTTTTATCCGATCAAGTACAAAAGTAGGCGATCTAAAAAACTCGGAATTACACAACTACTCTAGAACGTAGAGTGCGTCGCTACCAACAATCTCCAAGCTGCTTGAATATCTCGTGACTACGTACCATACAATTAGTCGATCGAAACTGACAGAGTGTAACTGGCGCCTCCTCGTTCTGTACCGACGACTATCTGATATTTTCCCGTCTGCGGCAATTCTCCAGACCAGCTTTTTTCTCCTTCAGCTACGGCGTTTGTATTGGGAGCGACCACCTTAAAAACAGCATTTCCCTCAACTGATTGGATCTCAACATTCATGGTTTGACCTTCTTTGGCCTTAATCAGATAAATCATGACTTCGCCGCGCGCTACTCCTCCTTTTACTTCCGCTGAACTAGCACCGCGCTTAAACTGAATCTCCTGCGGTTGCTGACTCATTAAAATCGCCGGTCTGTCCGGGATTGCTGCGGTGGGAACAATGCTGGATATAGCCTTTACTGAAGCCGGAAAAATCGCAGAGGCACATAAGCCGATTATCAAAATATTTAGCGAGTGTTTGAAACTTTTTGCTGGTTTGTTCATGGCTTTTAAAACTCTTGGAAAATGGTTTACTTTTATGATTGTAGCCAAGTCGCTCTGGATTGTCCAATTTTATATTTACATTTTTAAATTCGAGAATTTATCTAGATTATCTACTATTTAAATAATCAATTTGGATATTTTAAATTGCTTATTCAATAAAAATTAAAATATCGAGCGCAGTTGCACGATTTTAGGAAAATAATCTTAAATTAAGATTTGAGCTTTGAGATTTAACTCGGACTGTGAGATAATTATTTACAATCGTGACTGTTGTTTTACTGGGCCCGCCAGGGCGGTAAAACAACAGTGGCAGTCAGCATTGTTAAAAAAAATTCCCAATTCCCAATCATCACAAACAAGGCGATATGAGCGAACACCCAACCATCAGCTACCGCACCGAAAGCGACTCGATGGGGGACAAACAAATCCCATCTAATGTCTACTACGGCATCCAAACCCTGCGCGCAGTTGAAAATTTCCCGATCAGCGGTATTAAGCCTTTATCAACATACGTTGATGCTTGTGTTTTAATTAAAAAAGCAACGGCGATCGCCAATGGCGACCTCGGCTGCATTCCCCAAGACATCAGTCAAGCAATTGTCCAAGCAGCAGATGAAATCCTAGCAGGCAATTTGCGCGCTCAATTTGTAGTTGATGTCTACCAAGCCGGCGCCGGAACTTCTCACCACATGAACGTTAATGAAGTTCTTTCAAATCGCGCTTTGGAAATTATGGGCGAGGAAAAAGGCAACTACAAGCGCGTTAGTCCTAACGATCATGTAAACTACGGTCAATCGACAAATGATGTGATTCCGACGGCGATTCGGATCGGCGGATTGTTGGCGTTAGAAAAAACTCTTTTTCCGGCTTTGTCGGATGCCGTAGTCGCTTTAGAAAACAAAGCCGAAGAATTCAAAGATATTGTTAAATCCGGCCGCACTCATATGCAAGATGCTGTGCCAGTTCGACTCGGCGACACCTTCGGCGCTTGGGCGCAAATTCTCAGAGAACATACCTTGAGAATTGACAGGGCATCCGATGATTTGACATCCCTCGGATTGGGGGGGAGTGCGGCCGGAACAGGGTTAAATACTCACCCTGAATACAGTCAAAAAGTTGCTGATATTCTCTCCGAATTAATCGACCACCCCTTGAAACCAGCAAGGCATTTAATGGCAGCTATGCAGAGTATGGCACCGTTTGTAAATGTCTCCGGTTCACTGCGAAATCTCGCTCAGGATTGCCTTAAAATGTCCCATGACTTGCGTTTGATGGACTCAGGGCCGAAAACGGGTTTGAAAGAAATTCAACTGCCTCCCGTGCAACCCGGTTCGTCAATTATGCCGGGAAAATACAATCCTGTGATGGCAGAAATGACATCGATGGTTTGTTTTCAAGTTATGGGTTACGATAGCGCGATCGCCCTGGCGGCCCAAGCAGGACAATTAGAATTGAACGTGATGATGCCCCTGATTGCCTACAACCTCATTCACAGCATCGAAATTTTAGGCAATACCATCAGCGCCCTGACTACACAATGCCTCGAAAAAATTGAAGCTAAGGGCGATCGGTGCCTCGCTTATGCTGAAGGCAGTCTCGCCCTTGTTACCGCCCTCAACACTCACATCGGCTATCTCAACGCCGCCGCTGTCGCTAAAGAATCTTTAGAAACCGGCAAATCTTTGCGGCAAATTGTGCTAGAAAGGGGTTTAATGAGTGCAGAAGACTTGGCAAAAGTTCTAGATTTAGAAAAAATGAGTGCGATGCCGGCATCTTCTGCTAACGCTTAGGATCTCGAAGCTATCAGCTAGAAACTAGAAGGCTGAAATTGATTGAATTCTACATTCTGCCTTCTGAGTTGTGCCTAACGGCTGTCACAGGTTAAAGTTAAAGAATTCAGAATTCAATCTTTTACATTTTATTCTGGATTTTTTTATAGTCTAAAGTTTGGGAGCAAGATTTATGCGCGCAGGTTCTTTTGGCAAATTAACTCAAGATAAAGAGAACACGACTCAAGTGACATTTCATTATGTGGAAGGTCACACCGAAACCTTTACTATTCCGATGCCTGCACAAGAATTCCAAGACGAAGTGCTGCATTTGTTAAACCAACCTTGGTTGACTTTCCATTTAGCCGATCAAACGGTTTTTATCTGTACTGCCCGGTTGGTGAAAGTTGAAGTTAAACCTGCTATCCCTGAACTGCAAGGTCAAGGAGTATTCTCTAACTCGCTGCGAGTTAGTACCATGCAGCGGGCTGCTGCTGGTAGATTGGCGATGGATACTTAGGACTCATTTGTATTGAGATTATTCTTGGTAAGGTGCGCGCGGATCGCCCTGCTTAGGGCGATCCGTGCGTGCGTTACATTGAGATTATTCCCCATCGATAACCAATTACAAATTAATTCATAATTATGTCTGTTGTTAGTTTAATTAGCGCCAATTCATACGATCGCCAAATTTTGCAAACATCTTTAGAAAGTTTGCTCGCACCCTTGGGCGGAATCTCGGCTTTTGTCAAATCGGGCGATCGGGTTTTACTCAAACCCAATCTCCTCACCGGTTCTCGTCCTACAAAAGAATGCGTCACCCGCCCAGAATTGGTTTACTGCGTGGCTAAAATGGTAATTGAAGCGGGAGGAAAACCGTTTTTAGGCGATAGTCCAGCTTTTGGTAGCGCAATGGGTGTAGCCAAAGCCAACGGTTATTTGCCGCTGTTGGAAGAACTGAATTTGCCAGTAGTTGAGTTTCAAGGAAAACGCTACGAAACTCTCAGCGAAGATTTCAATCATCTGCGAATTTGCAAAGAAGCAATGGAAGCCGATGTAGTGATTAATTTGCCCAAACTCAAATCTCACGTTCAATTAACGGTGACAATGGGCGTGAAAAATTTGTTCGGCTGCGTCCCCGGCAAAATGAAGGCTTGGTGGCACATGGAAGCTGGCAAAGATAGCGCCAGATTCGGTGAAATGCTGGTAGAAACTGCCCGGGCAATTAACCCAAATTTGACGATTTTGGATGCAATTATCGGTCACGAAGGTAACGGGCCAAGCGGCGGCGAACCTAAGTTTTTGGGAATTTTGGGAGCCTCTGATGATGTGTTTGCTTTGGACAGAACTTTAGTTGAAATTATTAATGCCGATCCGGCGGCGATTCCGACTGTAGCTGCGGCGATGAGATTGGGACTTTGCTCGAATTTAGAGGCGATTGATTTTCCGCTTTTGCAACCGGAAACTCTCAAAGTTTTGGATTGGAAGTTACCCGAAAGTATGATGCCGATTGACTTTGGTATGCCGCGGGTAATTAAGTCTACTTTCAGGCATTTTTATATCCGGTTTATCAAAGAACGGATGGCTGCTTACGCTGGCAAATAATTAAACTCGACTTATCCCCAAACTTGAAAGTCCGCGCAGGCGGACTTTCAATACCAATAAGCAATCTCAAATAAAAAGTGAAATTTTATGCGATCGCCTCACATCCATCGATCGATCTGTTAAACTAAAATCTTGCACGTCTACTGGAAAGTTATCGCCAACAAAAACCTAGTGGCTTTGCTGAGCTGTTCTCCTTCTTTAGCCTTAATGCTCTTAGCAGTCAATTCCCTTAATCCTAGCACCCCAATTTCCCAAAATAGAAGCATTGAACCCAATGGCGAAATCCCACTCAATCCTGGAATAAATCAAGACAAAAGCCAATCCTCTCTGCCCGAAATCAACTATGACAAAATAATAAACCTCGCCACGATAACTTTAGGGTGCGACTACACTGGCTGTCGAGAGCAAACCATCAAAATCATACAACAAGGACGGCTGACGCTTTTTCTGTTACCTAGACAGTAGTTACAAAACAAGCAACACATAAGTCATAGAAAACACCCTATTAATTCGAGATTCCAATCATCACCAGCTTAAACTCGAAAGTCAAAATAATTATTTATTATTCCTACTTTGGGCTTTGGGCTTTTTATTTGTGAAAACTGACCATTCACCACAGCTCTTAAAATTTCAACCATACAATACTTCTTCCACAGGCGGCGTGGCATCTGTGGGGTCGAACTGTTTGATTTTCAAAGCTTGCAGCAAAAACAGCCATATATAAAGCGGATTCAAAAAAACATAGCGCTGCCAAAGGCGCTTGGGTTCCTTAATCATCCGAAACAGCCATTCCAAACCTATCTTAGATAAAAACTCAGGAGCTTTAGCCAAATTACCCGCATGAAAATCGTAAGCAGCACCTACAGCAATCAGTGGCATTGATAAGTCGTCCCGGTATTCGTAAGCCCAGACTTCTTGTCGCGGACATCCCAAACCGACAAAAGTAATTGCTGCACCGCTGTTGCGGATTTGCTGCGCAATTTCTTGTTTTTCTTGGGCCGAAACCTGCCTAAATTTAGAAGGCTGAGTTCCAGCTATAATTAACTTGGGAAAACGTTGGCAAAGATTGTAAGATAAAGCCTCCAGCACAGAAGCTTGAGAGCCGTACAAATAGATAGATAATCCTTCTTCTGCGGCACGTTCGCAGATTTGTAACATCGCATTCGGGCCGCAAACTCGATCGGGCAATTCCGTGTGGTAGAGCCAATTTAACGCCCACCTGACCGGCTGTCCGTCTGGCAATACTAAGTCAATGTGATTGATCCGATAGCGATGAGTGCTGTCAAGAACCCCAGTCATTACACCGTGAACCGCTAGAGCCGAAACTGACATTGGTTTTCCGGCGCTGGCTGCTGCAATAATTTTGCTAACAGCCGCTTCATAATTAACGGCATTTACTAATATGCCGAGTACATTCTTTTTGCCTTTATCAATCATGGAAGACCTCTTTAAGCCAACGCTCGCCGTTACACTCATAAATCTCCTGTAGGATTTCTTTAAATTTGTATTCCATCGTTTCCCAAAATTGCCAGCACATTCTTTTTTCCCAGCTCAACCATCCGACCCTTCTTTCAGCCAACGCTCGCGGTTACATTCATAAATCTCTTGTAGGATTTGTTTAACGTTATATTTCATTTTCCAGTTAGGATAGTGACTGGAAAATTTTGAATTGTCGCTAATCCACCAAATGTGATCGCCAATGCGATTCCCTTCAGCATAAGTCCAATTAAATTTGCGTTCCGCAATTGCCTCGCACATCTGGATGGCTTCTAACATCGAACAATTGCTGTATCTGCCTCCTCCAGTATTATAAACTTGGGCGCTTCTGGGAGCCTTATAAAATTCATAAAATGCCGAAATTAAATCAGCGCTATGAATGTTATCGCGGACTTGTTTGCCTTTGTAGCCAAACACGGTGTAAGGAGTTCCCGTCACGGCGCACTTCATCAAGTATGCGAGGAAGCCGTGCAATTGAGCTCCCGAGTGATTGGGTCCCGTCAGGCAGCCGCCACGAAAACAAGCGGTGTTCATATTAAAATATCGACCGTATTCTTGAACTAAAATGTCAGCAGCTACCTTAGAAGCACCAAACAAACTGTGCAGGCACTGGTCGATAGACATATCTTCCCGAATGCCGCTTTCGTAAGTGTGGCCCGCTTCAATTTCCCATCTGTGTTCTAATTCAATTAAAGGCAATTTGTTGGGTGTATCGCCGTATACTTTATTAGTAGAAGTGAAAATGAAAACCGCTTTAGGACAGTACAAGCGAGTTACTTCTAGAAGATTGAGAGTGCCGTTGGCATTGACGGTAAAATCTATTTTCGGAGCACGGGAAGCCCAATCATGGCTGGGTTGGGCTGCTGTGTGAATTACTAATTCGATCGACTCGCCGTACCGCTGAAAGATATTGGTAATCGCTTCATAGTCGCGAATGTCCACATCTAAGTGATAATACTTGGTACCCAAGGACTTTTCGAGCAGTTGGCGATTCCAGTTTGTAGAACCATCAGCACCAAAAAAGAACTGGCGCATATTATTGTCGATGCCAACTATCTCTAAGCCTTGTTTGGCAAAGAACTTACAAGCCTCAGAGCCAATTAAACCCGCAGAGCCAGTAATGATTGCAACGCCCACGTTTCACCGCCTGAAAAAATATAGTTTTCTTTGTTTTGCTCGATCAAACAAATCAGAAGTTATCCTGATTTTCCGTTGAATACATCTTCGCACAATTGGGCAAAGAATTTACCTTTGATATTCCAATCATAGATTTCCCTGACGCGCGTTTGACCCGCTCGACCCAAGCGCGATCGCAATTCACTATCCTGGGCTAAACACACTATAGCTTCTGCTAGACCTAGCACAGCACGATCGGGTTCAGTAGCAGCCACTTTAATGCCCGTTTGGGCCGTCACTTGAGTAGCTGGGCCGCCCAAATCCAAACAAATCGTCGGACGGCCAACCCCCATCATTTCCGTGCAGACAAAACCGCCAGAGTCATGCAAACTCGGATGGAGGAGAACGTGAGACTCCCCCATTTTAGAAAGAGTTTCAGTGCGAGATAAAGTTCCCCAAAAAAATACTTTATTTGCCAGTCCCAATTCTGTTGCCAAAGCTTCCAAACGCTGCCTTTCCGGGCCGTCTCCCACAATCCAGTATTCCGATTTTTCCAGCTTTGCCTCCGCAAATGCACGGAGTCCCAAGTGCACCCCTTTCCAGTGTAAGAGACGACCGACACTGATGAATCTAATTGGTTGCTCCGGCGGGATAGGAAATTGCTCTAGTTCTTGAATTTCCTGCTGCGATAAACCGACTTGGGAGAAAATCTTCACGTTTTTTGCTTTGAGAAATCGCAGTCTGGCGGCGGTTTCTTCCGTAGTTGCCAGCGCCACGGCACTGCGGCGCGCCGTCAGCCCCACAAACGGATCGCGTTCTCCTACGCTTTGAGCCAATGCTCGCAGCGTTTCGTAAATTTTGCCCCTACGGCTAAAATCTTGCCAAAAAGGCTTTGGTGCTGCTTCTGCACCCCCCACAGGCCCCCAAATAAAAGGATGCGGCAACAGCGCCAGGAAACTTGGAGACCAATGTTTGACATAAGTTACGTGATGTACTATGTCAAAACCGATTTCGCGATCGAGCTTACGAGCGATAAAATAAGCCCAGATTTGCCACAAATAGTAGTGAAGTTGCAGCAATCCTTGTTTCCCCTTCCAATCTTCGCTCCACCCAAACGGATCGAAATAAACAAAGTGCAGGTTTGGCACTGGGTTCCGCTCGAGTTCTGCTTCAATGTACGATCGACAAAACGTGCGAGTAAATACCCAACTTTCGTGATGTTTAGCAGATTGGATAACGGTATTCCATCCTACTCCCTCTTCAGAGCCGAGATTTGGTTCGCAAGCAAACGCAGATAATAAAACTTTCATTGCTAATTGCTAATTGGTAATGGCTAATTTTTCCCGATTCCGTATCCCCTATTCCCTCCATCCGTTAAATTCCTTACAAAATTCCTTACAAAATCCATTGCCCAACTTCCTTCACCTACTTCTCCATCAAGAAAGATGTAACTTCGACGTAAGCTTTCGCGGCTGTTTCCGGAGTTTTTTTAGAAATTATCTGTCGTGAACGCTCTCCCATGGATTTAATCAAATCAGGATTCTCTAGAAAACTTTGCATTTTATCCGCTAACTCTTTAGCACTGCTAGGGTCGAAAATATAACCGTTCTCGCCTGACATAATTAACTCACAGGAAGCTGCACCATTTGAACACAATACTGGTTTTCCCAACACCATCGCTTCGGGTACAACCATACCCCAGACATCCTCAAAAGTAGGAAACACAAAAATATCAGCTTGCTGAAAATAAGCACCTAAATTTCCATATTCCACCCATCCCGCCCACGTTACTTGCTCTTCAAAATCGCACTCTTTAATAAATGTTTCCAGTTCTTTCCGCTGATCTCCCTTGCCAATAATCAACAATGAATAATCAACATAACCTTGATTTTTAAGAAGAGCGCAAGCTTCTAAAAGCGTTTGAATTCCCTTTCTCGCCGTGATGCGCCCTACATACAGAAAAATCGGGCGTTTCAACTGCAAGTTGGGGGGCTGAGTTTGATCTAATCGTTTCAGCAAAGCTCCCGCATCAGGTACGAGATAGGTTCGGGTAAAAATTTTATCCTCCGGTACGTTTAGAACTTCCATCAGATATTTTTTACCTGCATTGCTATTGGCAACAAAAGCATCGGCAAACCGCACAAGGATGCGGCGCACAAATGTCCTAAAACTGGAATCTCTAAAGTCGGTATTTGGGGAACTACCATCGTAAATAATCGCAATTTTCCACCTCAGTAGCGGTTTTAAGAACGCAACAATTACAGTCCACAAAGAGAAAGCTTGGGGAAAGACCACATGAGGTCTAAATTTTAGCAAATAGCCGATAATACTAGGCGATACTACAATGAATCCGCGATCGTATCCTGTTTCTATCTTTTCCGTCTCGACAAATTTAGTCTCCCCTACTAACTGAATTGCCGAGGCTCCCGGCAGGGTCGGATCGAACCCAGACCAAACACGACCAGTATAAAATACAGTATTCTTAAAAATTTTTGTAAATTCCCTCAAAACAGGCTGCCAGTAAGCTCCCAGTTCCACTTCCGGGACAAGCCAAGCAATGCGGAGTTCATTTCTATCAACCATCCTATTCACCTTGAGTTTTGTTTTTAGTCAATCCCAGTTTACTCAACACTGAAAGCCAAACTAACCTTCGATAAGGTAGCAGCCAATAAATTGGCCACAACAAACCACCATGCTGCTGAGTAAATACTTTCCATTCTCCAGCCGGTTGCAGGGTCGCATCTTTAAAAGATAAACCTTTCGGCGTGCTCATTTTATCTAACCCTTCGCTCAAATTTTTTGCGGCAGTTTTTGTCACCTGTGGGTTCAGAGAACAAGTTCCTAAATGACCTGGAGCAATCCAAACTGTACATCCTTTCTGTCTCGCTCGCAAACCATAATCCCAATCGCCAATATAATGGACAAAAGCAGGATTTAGGTTGCCCACAAGTTGGACGACATTGCGAGGAAGTAGAACGCAGTTGCCATGTATTGTGCTACAAATTAGAGCTTCTTGAGTTGGTTCTACAAGGCGGTACCGGAAGGGAAGAATGGGGTGGTCTCGCACCACGCCGCCGTAAGTAGTTTTACCCGTTTGGGGATCGCAGGTAGAACCGGAGACGATGGCTTTTGTTTCTCCTTTTTGAGCAAGTTGGTTGCTGGTTGTTAATAAGGTTTTAACGGCTTCTGGATACATAATTGTATCGTCGTTCAGCCAAAGGTAGTAGTCGGGATCGTCTTTCATGGCTTCGGTGAAAGCAAAGCGCATTCCGCCGTTCCAGAATAAATTGCCATCCCCATGAAAAATCTTGACTTGAGGGTAGGCTTGGTGAACTGCTTCGCTGGTACCGTCGGTACTGGCATCATCGACTATATAGGCGGAAATATCTACATTGGCTGGAAGTGCCTGGTTAAAAAGAGCCTCTAAGCAAGCTAATGTTTTCTGTTTGCGGTTGAAGCAAGTTAAAAGGACGGCGATATTAGTACGGTTCATTCTTCCCTGTTTGGCGGTTTTTAACGATAGGTAAGGCTAAAAATAACAGTGTTTTATTTAGCCACTCGCTCGGCGGTTGCAACCGCCGCTATAAGAACGAAATTAGGGCTTACGCAGTCGCTCGCCCCCCTTTCACAAGAGGTCTTTAAGAGTGCCCACTTGGCGAAGGGGGTCGGGGTATCAATGTTTGAGAGTTGAAGAGCGTCAGTCCTAGAAGTCGGTCTGGCTCAACTATTTCTGTATTATAGTTGACCTGCGAACTTTTTGGTGATAAATTGGAATTTAGAACTTAAGTTAACAGGCCAACACTGCCAGCTTCCTAGCACATTTATAATGAGTTCTACTAAGCAAAAATATTTATAATCGTTGGAGTTGAACAGTTTAAATGCCACATTCGCAAATAAGAACTCCCATTGTTTTCGTTGTTTTCAATCGAGTTGATACTACTGAAAAAGTCTTCGAGGCGATTCGACAAGTTAAACCGCCTAAGCTGTTAGTAATTGCTGACGGCCCTCGTGCCAACAAACCTGGTGAAGCTGAAAAGTGCGCCGCTGTACGTGCAATTATCGATCGGGTCGATTGGGACTGTGAAGTTCTGAAAAATTATTCAGAGATTAATTTTGGTTGCAAAGCTCGCATTTCTAGCGGTTTCGACTGGGTATTTAATACCGTAGAGGAAGCAATTATTCTCGAAGATGACTGTTTGCCACACCCGAGCTTCTTCCCTTTTTGTGAACAGTTATTAGAGCATTACCGAGATGACAAACGGATTATGTCAATCAGTGGTGTAAATTTCCAATTTGGGAGAAAAAGAACAGAAGACAGTTACTATTTTTCGCGTTTTAGTAACTGTTGGGGATGGGCGACTTGGCGCAGAGCATGGCAATACTATGATGTTGACATGAAGTTATGGCCTCAACTTCGGGAAGCAGGTTTTCTTGAAAATTTATTAGCTAATCCTCAATCTGTAAAAGTTTGGGATAGTGCTTTTCAAGTTTCCTATGATGGAACTGTCAACAATTGGTTTTTTAGATGGCTTTTTACTTGTTGGGTTCAAAATGGACTTGCTATTATTCCAGAAAAAAATTTAATTTCTAATATTGGATTTGGCAGTCAAGCCACCCATACTTCACAAGAAGATAGTATATACAGTAATATGCCAACGGCAGCAATGACCTTTCCTTTAAGGCATCCCAACCACGCGATCCGAAATTTTGTAGCGGATCAATACACTCAAGATACATTTTATGATTATCATCCCGCATTAATCCGGCGTATTAAGAAAAAAATAAATAAGTTATGCGGCAGCACAATATTTAACCTTGAATAAGTAATTAGTAACCATGTCTAAACTCTCAACATTTCTCAGTTCAATATTCAAAAATCCGATCACTGAATATCTGCGATTTTTAGTCAATTGGTGGAAAAACAAGTTTAAGTATAATAATTTTTATCAAGACTATATGGCTTTGGTTACCAATTCAACTATCAGTCACAATGTTAGTGTGTCTAGTCGCGTAGCCATAGAAGATTCTGTCATTGGTTCTTACACTTATGTGCGCGAGAATACCCGAATTTTCAATGGTGTTGTCGGCAATTTTTGTTCGATTGGGCCAAACTGCATCATTCGCTTAGGCGTACATCCTGTGGGAAATTTTGTTTCAAGCCATCCGATATTTTATTCGCCCAAGATGCTAGTAGGGACAACCTTTGTAGACCAAAAATATTTTGAAGAAGAGGAAAAAACTGTCCATATCGGCAATGATGTTTGGCTTGGCTCAAATGTTATTGTTCTAGATGGTGTAACTGTTGGTGATGGAGCCATCATCGCAGCTGGAGCCGTTGTCACAAAAGATGTGCCACCTTATGCTATATGTGGAGGAATTCCCGCCAAACTTATTCGCTATAGGTTTGATGAACAAAAGATTGATTTTCTGCTGAAATTTAAGTGGTGGGACAAGGATGAACAATGGTTGAGAAAAAACGTCAAAGACTTTCACAACATTGACAAGTTCATCCATATTTATAACACGGAAAATAGTTGAATGCTAGCGGATTCGGTATTATGTCTAATTAGCCGGACGTTATATAACATCAGCAGTCATCTGGGATTTAAACTTAGACCACTTGAGAACCATCACAGCCGCTATGAATGCCAGTGTATCATTGCTCGTCTGATACGGCAAAAATCTATAGCGAAAACTAGCAATTCTAGGGTCGCTTTCTTGGTATAAAATATCTTGGGCAAAGTTTCCCCACCGCTCATCTATCAAATCAATTGTCATACCAGCATGAGCAGAGGGTAGCAACATATTGGAGCCGTGAAGACCAATTATTAAGCGGCTCTCTGAATAAAGGTGGCAAATCTCCTTTTCAATTTTTTCATTAAAACTATCCACCCTGTAATCTTCAATCCATTCTGGAAACTTAGTTTTTGTCCCCAGACCAGCCACTGCAAATTTTGCTTCTGGTACTTGCAACCTGATCTTCTCAAATAACTGCTGAATTTTTAAATTTTGCAATGGCAGTGACATTGCTCGTCGATCTATTTTTCTAAGCACTCGGAACAGCAAACGGTTAACTAATAAACGATCTTCCCGCCAAATAAAAGTAATTTTTATTTTTTGTGGCTCAAAGTTATGTTTGGGAACTCTAGTAAACCGCGTGATGTCGAACTGACTGGGATGAGAATGAGCTTCGCTGACATAAATTTCATCAAAGCGTTTAGTTTCTTCTTCCACAAACTCGGAGAAACTGGGATAGTAATTCTGGCCATTTTTTAAAGAAATAGGTACTGTCCAGATTTCTGCAACTTCATCGGGAACCATCCACCTTAAGAACTTAGGAACTATCACAACTAACCCGTAGTCGGAGTTGCATTCTAAGTGCCTTTGTGCATTTAGCAACTTGAGCAGGGAGTGACCATAAAGATGATCGATACAGTTTAAGATAATTACTCGATTGCAGGGTTTAAAAATTTCTTTGACAATCTCAAGTTTTTCGGGTTTAGGATTTTGGAGTGAATTGAGTAAGGGTTTGCCTAACCATTCCTTTTTGTAAGTATCTGCTGCAAAAACTTCTTCTTTTATTAAATTAACTTGGATGTAGTTTTTTACTCCATGACCTACTCTCAAATCGTCGATTATTTCGCTGCCGCATCCCTCGCACTTAGAGTCCAGAACAATGTGGATACCTTGCCACAGAACACTTTTGGGCTTAAGTTCTGTTCCGCAATAGGGGCAATTCGAGCGCTGTTGAATGCTTGGTTTAATTTCAATCACTGTATCAATCCTCTGATTCTACGAGCTGCTTCGTATAAGTTGAGAGAGCGCCAGATAAATTTTCCAAAAGGTCGCAATTCCTTAATCAAGAAATTGACTAATATAATCACGTAAAAATAAGTTATCAGAGTAGCAGCAGTTGCTCCAAAAGCTCCATACTTAGGAATCAGGAACAAGTTCAACCCTACATTTAAAATAGAACCGACCACAGTTAAGTAAAGACCGTAGCGCAACTGACCCTCTATGGTAAAGTATGTGTTCCGGGCTACTCCAAAGTTACTGCCAAATTGCGTCCAAACATAGATTGCTAGTACCGCTGCTGACTTCGCATACTCTTCCCCGTAAAGCCGATGCACGATCAACGGAGACAATAATGAGATGGGGATTGCCACTCCCAACCATAAAAATATCATAATATCTGAATAAACTTGAAATTTATTTAGATATTCTTGATAATTGTTTTTTCTCAAATTTGCTAACTTCGGAAAAATAGAGCTTGATATGATCATCGGTAAGAAATCGCAGATTTCCGCAATTTTAACAGCGGCAGCATAATATCCCAGTTCAGCATTTTTATTCATAGCTCCGAGCATAATCTGATCGGTTTTCGAGTAGACATACACTGCCAATCCTGACACAATTATCGGCCAACTCTCCACTAGCAGTTCCTTGGACCGTCCCCAATTGAATTGCCAATCCTTAATCTTATTGCCAGTAAGCTGATAAAAATATACATAAGCCATGCCTACCATTGCCACCTCTGCCAATCGAATGCAGGCGAAAGCAAGCAGGGGGGCTTTAATTGCCACCAACCCAATTCTGAGAGCAGCGACGAAAAAACATACCGAATTTTTCGCCAATACTGTATACTTTGATTGGACTTGGGACTGAAACCAAAAATTTATCGCCTCAAAAGCATTAAAAATAGTTCCGGCCGCGATGATGCCCACTAGCCAGCGAGTCAAGCTGTCATTGGGCTTAAGTAGGGAAATTACGGTGACAGTTAACACCAGAGTAATCAGACCGCCAATAAATTGCAGTCCGAAAGAAGTTCCGAGGGTCTCATTTTTGCATTCAGGGTTGCGAGCGATATCGCGAATGACGATTCTGCCCAAGCCCATTGAGGCTACCGCACTAAATAGAGATACAAAGGCGAGGGCGTAGTTGAGCAAGCCATATTGCTCCGGGCCTAGATAGCGAGCCACCCACAGGCCTACGACTAAACCCAGACCCATCTGTAAGATTTGGTCAGTGAACAGCCAAGCTATGTTGCTTATTACCTGGCGCAGACCAGGCCCAAGTTTTTGACTTACCGCAGCTAGCTTGTCTAACATCAGAAGATTTTAAGTGTTTATAAAATATAAAGGCGGTTGTGGAACGCTTGGCTATGCAGCAAAATTAGACTCGTTAGATAATATTATAGCACAGCTTGGCACATCAGCGATTTTCCCAAGGAACCTTACTTCAGTGGACATTACGAGCTACAGAACGCCTTGGAGGGTTGCTGCTACTGTTGGAAGTGTTACTAGCATTGTCTATGGCAAGTCGAACTGTCAACATTACATAACTCAGCCAAGCATTTCCGGTTGTCACGATATAAGCTTCTGTGATGTTGCTCATAATAATAGACACCAGGAAACAAATAGGCATTCCCGCTTCTTCCACGGTGCTACGACTCAAATACCGAACGGCATAAGCCAAATTAAGAAGCAGAGAAATCATCATTAAGATTAATCCGGGCCAACCGAAGGCTAACAAGATCCCGATCGCGCCATTGTGAGGATTTTTCGGTTGAAATCCATTAGGAGTATAAATAAAATAAGCAGGAGTAGCGGAACCTAACTTATCTTGTTGAAAAAATCCATTGTATCCGTAGCCAAACCAGGGGCGCTGGTTGACCGCATGAATTAACTGCGGCCAGAATTCAGTCCGCCCAGTTAGAGTCAAGTCCTTGCCTAACCCACCTACAATAATATCCTCTAGGTTGTCTAGTACAAAAACTGTCATAATTATGCTGACCACCAGGAAACATATAATAGCAGTAAATGCCCACTGAAAACTTAACTTTTTAAGAAAACTTAGCGAGGACACTGCAATTATTAATATGATAGTAATCACTAGAGCCGATCCCGACTTATTAGCCCTCACGAGGTAAAATGAAAATAACATCATTCCCAAAGAAATCCAGCGTTCTTTGTTAGTTTTAGCTCCTTGAGAATAATGCAAATACCAAAATGCCGTACATAAAGCTAGAACCCCCCCGAGGGAATTTTTAGATTGCGTCAGGCCGACAAAATCGCCTGCTCCCGGTGGTTGGAGTATAAAACTAGCCAAAGCCAGTGCCGTGTATCCCCACCGCCAAAAACGAGATAGATCATCCCATTTATATTGCGCGGCTAAGTAAAATCCGAAAGCAGTAAATCCTGAAAAAGCTAAGCCTGCTCTTAGCGTTTCTTCAGGAACTAGAGACCATAATGTAGACAGTGATGGCAGTAATGTATAAAGTAAAAAGAAAGGATTAACGAGCAATACTTTGGCGAACAAATCTATAAAGTTGCTACCAAAAGCTTTAATCCTAGAAAATAAAATTAATAGTACCCACGGGTAAAAAAAATAAGGTAGCAATTTTAGAATACCGCCTTCTGGGTCTTGCAAATTAACAAAATGCAAGTAGTTAAAAGGAGTTTGTGTCAGAAACGGAGAGATAAAAATATAAAGACTAGCAAAGGTTTTTTCAAAAGCCACACCTATTTTTTTTATGCTGGCCAATTGAAATAATAGCAAAGTCGCGAGCGCGAGTATAGCAATTACCATCAATGTTAATGAATAATTACCTAAAATTAGCTCTTTCAGCATATTCGGTATAGACACTGGTTGAGTCATAATTGCTTTCCTTTATTAAAAACAAGCTCAAGTTATCTAGATATAAAATATAGCCGTAAACCCGGAAATACGCTAACACAGAAATTAGCCACAAAGCAAAAATACAGCATTATTTTTTCGGCTATAGCTTAAAATAATGAGCTTTTTGCCCAGCACTAAAAAGGCTAAACTTATATAAATCATAGTGAATAAAATTAGGTGGCTTATGGTTAACACCCATTTTCCAAGACAGATTGCCCCATCGGTTGTGGGTCTGGTCTTGTTTGCTTCCACAGTCATCGCTGACCCCAGAAGCACCCCGGCACAACTGCCCATCCCGCTAAGCGCAGACCAAGCCCAGACCGTTGCACCCGTTAGGCGATCGCCCGAAAGCTACAAACTAGGAGGCGGCGATCGCATCCAAGTAGAAATACTCGAAGTACCCGAACTCAGCCGCGGCTACGAAGTCCTTTCCGACGGTTCAGTCAACCTGCCCCTGATCGGTTTGGTCTCGATCCGCGGTCGCACATTAGTAGAAGCCACCAACCTCATCCGCAACGCCTACCGCCGCGTCCTCAAAGACCCCATCGTCACAGTCAGCCTCGTCGCCGCCCGCCCCCTCAACGTCGGCGTCATCGGAGAAGTCACCAGGCCCGGAAACTTCACCATCACCCTAACTCCCGGCCCGGGAGCCTCACCGAGTGTCCAGTACCCCACCGTCACCCAAGCGATCAGACTCGCAGAAGGCGTCACGGGTGTCGCCGACATCCGCAACATCCGCGTCCGCCGTCCCCAACGAGACGGCCCCGATCAAGTGCTCAACGTCAACCTGTGGAAATTCTTGCAAGAAGGAGATATCTCTCAAGACATTATTTTGCAAGACAGAGACACAATCGTGATTCCCACAGTCGCCAACTTCAACCAAGCAGAAGCTCGTCAATTTGCGACGGCAAACTTTTCGCCACCCCCAGAAAAACCTCGATCGATCTCCATCGTTGGCCAAGTCACCCGCCCAGGGGCTTACGTCGTCATCGGCGGCAACACCACAAACGACCTCAGCCGCGAAGGTTTCCCCACCGTCATCCGGGCTATTCAGCTAGCCGGCGGCATCACCTCCGATGCCGACATCCGGCAAATCCAAGTGCGGCGCGTCACCAGAAGAGGCGAACAAATTATCCCAGTCAACCTGTGGCAGTTCCTAGAGTCCGGCGACGGCGCCCAAGATACGATCCTCCAGGAGGGAGACACGATCATCGTGCCCAAAGCTGCGATCGTCAACCCCGCAGAAGCTGGCGTGCTCGCTACCACTAACTTTGCTCCCACCGGCATTAACGTTTATGTAGTAGGAGAACTCAGAACATCCCTCGATCCGGTGAGGCTCCCAGCTAATGCCACGCTGAATCAAGCTTTAATTTCCAGAGGATTTTTTGGGTACGAGAATACCAGAGCTAGAAGAGATAGAGTTGAGCTAGTCCGCCTCAATACCGACGGTACAGCTACTAAACGGACGATCGAAGTCAATTTAACTCAAGGAATTAACGAAGAAACCAATCCTCAACTTCGCAACAACGACATGATTATCGTATCTCGCAGGGGTCTCGTCAATTTTGTCGATCGCCTCAACGCTGTAATCGGGCCTGTCGGGCCAGCTACGGGAGTGTTAAATTTTATAAACGTTTTGCGATTTTTATTTAGGTAAGAACGCGGCTGGTGAGGTGGATAATTCTTGGCAAGGCTAGAATAAATTAAAAAATAAGATGCCCCAGTAGCGACGCGGCCGCTTCACAAATATCAACCTCAAAAATATCAACCTCAAAAATACGCAGACTGAATATGGATAGCAGACAAGATTACCAACCCTTCACACCTAAATCAAACGGCAAACTGCCGGAGCCCTCGGCTCAGAACTACAGAGATAACTTCGTCGAGGAGACAGAGGAAGAAAAGCTAGACTTGTCCTGGCTGTTAGGCGTGGTGCGCCGCCGCTTCCTGGTCATGGCAGCAGCCACCATTGCTTTGAGTGCCCTCGCAGGAACAGCAATTCTCGCCACTTCTAAAAGCATAACTGTTGACTATGAAGGCTCTTTTTCCCTGTTAGTAGAACCAGCAACGGCTGAAGGTTTGCAATCCAAACAATTAAACAACACCCAAGCGGCTGACTTAGCAAGAATTAATATAGAAGGAATTAGCTTAGTAGACTACGAAACCCAAATTAGGATTTTGCGCAGTCCCAAAATGATGCAGCCAGTGATTAAGGAATTGCGAGCTGCTTATCCCAACATCAACTATAGTGAACTGCTCTCAAAAATGTCGATCAGCCGCATCAGCTACACAAAAGATGGCAAACAACAAGGCACAAAAATTTTACAAGTTCGCTACAAAGATTCAGATCCTAAAAAAATTTACGGCGTATTGGATAAAATTTCTAAAGCTTATCTAGAGTACAGCTTGCAACAACGGCTGACGGGCATTAATCAAGGCATTAATTTTATAGATATGGAGATGCCCAAGCTCCGACAAAGAGTGGAAGTTCTGCAACTGCAAGTCCAAAGACTGCGGCAGCAGAGCAACTTGTTTGAGCCCCAGCTAGAGGGAAAATCACTGTCTGAACAAGTTCAAAGCATTCGGGGCAAGCAAGTAGAAATCCGACTACAGCTAAAAGGGATGCGCAACCTCTACCAAAGCTATGAAAAATTACTCAACGAAAATAATCCCCAGGGGTTGCTGATGACCCAAGGACAAGCTTACGGCGGACTCTTAGGTCAAATTCAGAAAATAGACACCGAGTTGTCAATGAAATTAGCTCAGTACAGAGAAGACAGTTTGCCTGTTTTAGCGCTGCGAAAAAGTCGGGAAGAGCTGATGTTAACCGCCACGAAACAAGCAAAACAAGTGGTGATGGGAACTTTAGAAACCCAAATCAAAGAAATTGAAGCGCGCGATCGCGAAATGACTGCTTTGCAAAACGATCTGAACCAAAAAATTAGAAACTTTTCAGTGACAACCCGACAATACGACAATTTACAGCGGGAACTGCAAGTAGTTACTAAAAGTTTGTCGGACTTCTTGGCAAAACGAGAAGCCTTGCGGATCGATGCGGCTCAGCAGCAAGTACCCTGGGTGCTGATCAATCCTCCGGAAATTCCCCTAGACAAGTTCGGTAGGTATATAACAGCTACCGTCAAACAAACCAAAAAACAGTTAGCGCTGGCAGTAATTTTAAGCGGTCTGCTGGGCATAGCAGTCGGCTTGCTCGTAGAGATGCTAAATACTGTTTTCCACACTCCAGAATCACTGAGAATGGCCACAAGATTGCCGATACTAGGGGTGATTCCGTTTACCAAAAAAGTCAAGCGCAGACCGCCAGCGAGACCGAGGAAACTAACATCGGCTCGATCGAACTCGAAAGTGGAAGTTGTCGAACCGCGCGAAGCTCAACGTACTCCTCCAATGCTCGGGCCAAGTATTTTGAGCGACTTGGACTATCAATTTTTAGAAGCATTTCGATCGCTCTACACGAACATTCATTTGCTCAGTGCAGGCAGGCCGATTCGATCGCTGTTAGTCGGCTCTGCCGTAGCCGGAGACGGCAAATCTACAGTAGCTTTGCACCTGGCCGCCACCGCAGCAGCAGTCGGACAGCGAGTATTGTTAGTAGATGCGGATTTGCGCTGCCCGCAACTGCACGCTAAGTTAGGACTGCCAAACGTGCGCGGGCTTAGCGATGCCATCTCCACAGACCTCAGCCTCAACGACGCGATTCAGCGAGCGCCGAACCAAGACAATTTGTTCGTACTCACCGCCGGCCAAATTCCCCCCGATCCGATCAAGCTTCTTTCTTCCAAAAAAATGCACTATTTGATGGAGCAATTTCAAGCATTTTTTGACTTAGTGATTTATGACACCCCGCCACTAGCAGGCTTGGCAGACACCCACTTGATCGCAGCTCACACAGACGGTACGATTATGGTTGTCCAAATTGGGCAAACAGACCGATCGCAAGTTCGCAAAGTTTTAGAAGAATTAAAAATTTCTGGAGCTTCCGTCTTGGGAATCGTTGCTAACGGCTGCAAAAACACCGGTCACACCTACCGCCAGCGCCCGGTCGTTTTAGAGACGCTCTACGACCAAAAACTATCTGCTTTAGGTACGAAAAATCCTAATTAGACAAATGTTGATGCAGGCGACCGAGCGCCACCGTTCTCAACCGGAAACCCACAACCAAGCTACACCCTCATTTTTGGATAAAAGTACCATTTGAGAAAGAAAATGATAGACTAACGGACAGAGCCTCGTGTGTCAACCGAGATTGCGCGGATCTTTAATTTTGCGATAATTACTCAGACAATGATTGAGAAATCAGCAAAAGTGGGTAAACTACATCTAGCAGAGCGCAATCTCAATCAGGAAAAGACACCTTTGAAGGTAAACGTTAATGTAAACGTTTCAACCCAGAAACTTGGTAGGGATTATTCTATGAGTACAGTTATGGTTGTTGATGATAGCGTCACTCTGCGGGAGATGATCGCCGACTTGCTCAAAGGTAGAGGGCTCAACGTCACGGTAGCGAGTGATGGCGTAGAAGCTCTAGAGCAAATCAAGGCTAACCGCCCAGATTTAGTCGTTCTGGATATCGTGATGCCCCGGATGAACGGCTACGAAGTCTGTCGCCGGCTCAAAAGCGACCCTAAAACCCAAAATTTGCCGGTGGTAATGTGTTCGAGCAAAAGCGAAGAGTTCGATCGCTACTGGGGAATGAAACAAGGAGCCGACGCTTACATCGCCAAGCCATTTCACCCTCAAGAATTGGTCGGCACTATTAAGCAACTGCTGCGGGGTTGAGGTAGAGGAATAGGGACAGGAAAAAGGAAAAAAATTGTCTTGAGTGCTTCTTATTTCTGTTCCCGCAGCCTCTCTAAACTACTCGATTGACAATAGTCCAAACATCCCCGTCCGATCGCACGTAGGGAACAGAAATACTCTTAAAACCAGTAATAAAAGGCTTGTAATAAACCTGCCAGTAGCTGGGGCTAATTTGGTCGGCGATGGCTTTGAGTCCCTTCACTTCCGCCGCCAGTTCCGCCGCCAGTTCGTTAATCCGTTCCGCGTGTCCCTGAGCGAGCGCTCTTCCTTCTTCAACTTGCTGCTCCATCGGACTGATTCTTTGCAAGTTTACCGACTGCTGCTGTTTCTGATTAAGTTGAGCAGACAGAGCCGCGATCGCATCATCAATCCCCTTGACTTCTGCCGACACTTGTGCTGTTTCTCTCGCGTGACGGCGGTAAGCATCGGCGATCGCTTGGGGCGAATCCCCAGCGGGGACGATCGCGGTATTGCTAAGCTGCTGGCGTTCCCGGCGCAATTCCTCAATCTGAGAGTAAATTGCCTCTATGTCTGTCTGAAGTTTGTCCACTTAATTACCGTGGTTTTTGGATATCTTAGCATATTAACCCGAACTAATAAAGTGTTACACCTAATCGAGAAACCAGTCTCAAAGCAGCGCACAATTACCAATTCCTAATTATTAATTGAGTTTTTTATGTTGTTAACGTGAGTTCGGGATAAGGAAAAACCAAAAAAGGGGCAAAACAGGTAGCCTAGAGGTACCAACCAACCAAGTAACCTGGATTGCCTTATGCCTACTGTAGAAGAACTATTTTGCTCTGTCGATGACTTCTGCCAAGTTTTTGAACATCAATGGCAAAGTCAACTGATAGGTCATGATTTGCAAGTGCGCCAACGCAAGCGCAGCTTATGCTTGAGTGAAATTATGACTATTCTGATCGGGTTTCACCAGTCGTATTACCGGAATTTCAAAAGTTATTACCTTGAACGAGTCCAAACCCAATGGCAGAGCCATTTTCCCAAGTTGGTTAGTTATAATCACTTCATTGAATGGGTCCCGGATACACTCGTCCCCCTATGCGCGTATCTGGGCTCTTGCTTTGGTGCTTGCACAGGAATTAGCTTCATGGATTCCACTTGCCTGAAAGTCTGTCATAACCGCAGGATCAGCCAGCACAAAGTGTTTAAAGATGTCGCTGCTCGCGGGAAAACCGAGCGTCGATTGGTTCTTTGGTTTAAAGTTACATCTAGTCATCAACGATCAAGGCGAGTTACTTAACTTTCAAGTTACGCCTGGTAATGTAGACGACCGAAAACCTGTGCCTGACTTGTTGCAACATCTGTTTGGCAAAGTGTTTGCTGACAAGGGTTACATCTCCAAAAAAATGTTTGAGGAATTGATGGCAAGCGTCGGTGTGCCAGTGATTACTAAACTCAAACGCAATATGAAACAACGTTTGATGTCTTTGAGTGATCGTCTGCTGTTACGAAAACGTGCTGTTGTTGAGACTGTTATTGACCAGTTAAAGAATATTTCTCAGATTGAGCATTCCCGACATCGTTCCCCCGTTAACTGCTTTGTCAATATTATCTGTGGGTTGATTGCTTATTGCCATCAACCCAAAAAGCCAGGAATCGCCATGGATAACAACTTGCTCTGTTCTGCTTAACCCGAACTCACGTTTGTTAGCGCTTGCTGCCTGAACTTGACTATAGTCTCTACCAAAACATCGGGTGCCACAGGTTTAGACAGATGCCGATCGAAACCCGCAGCAAAAGCACGATCGCGGTCTTCATCCCTAGCATAAGCCGTCAGAGCGATCGCCCAAAATTTCTCTCCCTTGATGTTCAAAGAGCGCAGCCTTCGTAGCAGCGAATAGCCATCTTCCTCCGGCATTCCGATATCGCTGACCAAAACATCCGGCCCGAACTGCGAAGCCACCTCAAACGCCTCAGCAGCAGACGATGCAGCCCTAACTTTGGCCCCGGAATCTGCCAAGACAAACCTCATAAATTCCCGCGAATCAACCTCGTCATCAACCAGCAAAACCTTAACTCCCAGTAAATTACCAGCGCCAGCCAAAACCGGCGAGGAAGCGCCGGCGCTCGAATTTACCTGCATCGAAGGGAGACGGAAAGTAAAAGTCGATCCCATATCCAGTCCCGGACTCTGGGCCCAAACCGTGCCGCCGTGGAGTTCCACCAACTGCCGGACGATCGCCAGACCCAGCCCCAAACCGCTATAATTGCGAGTAATCGCAGCATCCGCTTGCCGGAAAGACTCAAACACGTAAGGCAAAAAATTCGCAGCCACCCCAATTCCCGTGTCGGTAACTGCCAGCTCAACCTCCGAATCAACTCGCTTCAGCCGGATGTCAACTCGCCCCCCGGGCGGCGTAAACTTAATCGCATTCGTCAGCAAATTCCAAATCACTTGCTGCAAGCGGCCGGGGTCTCCTGATACCCAAAATTTCGGATTTAACTGAGATTTAGGATTGCCAGAAACCTCGCCTGGTTCGGAAAATTCAGCAGTCTCCAAGCCCAAATCTACAATTGCAAACCGCAAATCGATCGACTTAGCATCGGCGGCCAGCCGCACCGTATTCACGGCTCCTTCCACCATAGAAATCATATTTACCGTACAAGGATTCAAAGTCAACTTGCCGCGAATAATTCTTGAAATATCCAGCAAATCATCAATCAATTGAGTTTGCAATTTAGCATTTCGCTCGATCGTTTCCAAAGCCCGCCCAGTAGCAGCCGGACTGAAACTGCGCTGCCGCAGCAGTTGCGCCCAGCCCAAAATCGCGTTTAAGGGCGATCGCAGCTCGTGAGAAAGAGTTGCCAAAAACTCATCTTTCATGCGGTTTGCCTGCTGAGATTCCTCGTAAAGCCGGGCATTATCGATCGCCCCCGACACTGCCTGAGCCAACTGCATTAAAATACTTTGGTCATCTTCGGCAAACTCCCCCTCGTACTTGTCGGACAACTGAATCAATCCCAGATTTCTGCCGTCCCGAGTCGTCAGCGGTACGGCCAGCCAGCCGCGCATCGGCGGGTGCTTGCCCGCAGCCTTGCCGAACCCCCGCCAGGCCGGGTGAGCCTCTAACTCGCTTTGAGTCATGCGCATCGCCCGTTGATGCTGGCAAACTTCCTGGTAAACGCCCGTACCGTCTGGCGCTTCGCAGTAATCTTGCCACGCGGCGTATTTTTCTGACATGGAAAACTTGCTAATTCCCGCATCCCAGGTGGCGGAAGGGTCGAGGTTGACCGCTACCTGGTGGACTTCGAGAATTTGGCGGGCGCTATCGGCTGCTAACTGAAGTATTTCTGCCACCGACAGCGTGGAGTTAATAGCTACTGACGCGGAGGTTAACTTTTGCAGGCGGCGCAAATACGACTGCTCGCGGGCCAACGCGCGCGAGCGGTCGTATTCTAACTGTTTGCGATCCGTAATGTCGATCGCCACGCCGAAGAGCCGAAGGGGTGTACCCGATGCGTCAAAAACCATCCGCCCTTTGTCGTGAAGCCAAATCACTGAGCCGTCGGGTCGCTGTTGGCGGTATTCCGACTCGTAAACTCCCGTCCCGCTGAGCGCGGCATCCACATCTGCCAAAAAGCTTTCGCGGTCTTCTGGATGCACCGCATTCTTTTTTTGCTCAAAAGTACCGCAGGTGCTGTCTGGGCCCAAACCAATCTGGGTTGCGGTATTGGACGAACGGCGGACTTCCCCCGATGCCACATCCCAGGTAAAAGCCATCGTGTTAGCTGCTTCTAGGGCAAAGCGCAAATTTTCCTCGCTTTCTTGCACCCTGGCTTCCGATAATTTGCGATCGGTAATATCCCAAACCACGCCGCTCGATCGTACCGATTTACCGGTATCATCATCAAAAAACTTGCCCCTACTCGCGATCCAGTGCAAGCTGCCGTCGGGCCAAATGACTCTAAATTCGTACTGGTATTCTATTTTGTTTTCTAAAGCAAAGGCAACAGCCCGGGCGATCGAAGCCTGGTCATCCGGGTGAATGCAGGCAAAAAATGCTTCGTAAGTTCCCGCAAAACTGCCTTTTTCCAACCCCAATAACACTTCGTGTCCCTCAGACCAAACGACCTCGCCATTTAATAAATTCCAATCCCAAGTCCCCATTTTCGAGGCTTCGATCGCCAACCTCAGCCTTTCCTCAGAAATTGCCAACTGCGCCGACGTTTTCGCGTAGTTCTCGCGCAACTGCTGTTTTTTCAAGCTTTCGCCCACGGCCCCGGCCAGCCGCTTGAAGTGCCGCCCTTTGAATACGTAATCGCTCAAACCCGCTTTCATCGCTTCGACTGCCACTTGTTCGCTGCCGCTGTCAGTACACATAATTACCGGACAATTTGGGTAGCGGCTTTGAACTTTTTGGAGAATTGTTAATCCGTCGCTCCAGTGCAGTTGGTAGTCGGTAATTACTATGTCAAAACCCCCGGCGGTCAGGGCTTGTTCGAGAGTTTGGATATCAATAACCGACTTAATTTCTAAATCGGTAAAAGTTTTCCTCAGTTCTCGATCTATCATCAGGCGATCGTTCGGGTTGTCGTCGATTAACAGAATAGACAGCATTGGGCTTTTACTTTTTGTATGGGCGCAAACAATCTTTAATCTAAGAATATGTTATTAAGCAATCTCGATCATTTGAATATTTACTGGGCTGGGTAATTAGACTTACAAATAATTTGATTGTATTTACTTGTATTTTATTATATCTTACAGATTCTAATATCCTCAACCAGCCTTTCAGGGGCGTGCCCCACAAAAAAAAAATTAATTCAGTTGTTGTAGAAAAGGTCAGAAAGCGTGCTCTGGCGGGAACGGTGCAAGAGATCGGTTAACTATTACTATACTACTTGTTTCTTCTGTATTGTGGTGTGAGGAAGCGGGTTGATTGATTCTTTCAGCTACAGCAGAATAGTGCTGTTAAAAACCTCTTCCCTGGAACCTCATCTGTAAAATCCATTGCCGAACTTGCTTCTTCAAAAATCGCACTTGCGCAATTTTACCCAGAATCGGGTGCCGGTTCCCAGAGTCGATTCCAGCCCGATCGCACCGCCCATCCGATCGACTCCTTTGCGAGCGATCGCCAGCCCAATTCCCGTCCCAGGATACACTTCTTGACCGTGCAGGCGATCGAACAATCCAAAAATCCTCTCATGAAATTCTTCTGCAATACCAATACCGTTGTCTTCTACCCAAAGATATATATATTCCTCCTCAGCTTCTGCATAAACTCGCACCTGCGGCTCTATCCCAGGCTGCACGAACTTAATAGCATTGGAGAGCAAGTTAGCCAAGACTTGCACCAGCGTAGGAGGATGTGCCAACACCGCAGGTAGCGGTTCGACAACCGTTATCCGAGCTTGTTTTTGGGCAATTTCAGCCTCTAGTTGCGCGATCGAGCGAGCCACAATTAAATTAAGAGAGACTGCTTTTAGCGGCAAGTTAGCCCTGCTGAGGCGGCTGTACTCTAGCAAATTTTCGATTAAAGTATTCATCAGACTTGCAGCGTCGGTCATCCGATACAAGTAATCCTGTGCGGTAGCATCCAACTCGCTGGCTTTATCTTGAAGCAACATTTCAGCAAAAAACAAAATTCCCCGCAGAGGAGCGCGCAAGTCGTGAGAAACTGAATAGGTAAACGATTCGAGCTGTGCATTAAGTTCTTCTAACTCAGCAGTGCGCTCTCTCACCCGATCTTCCAAAGTTTCATTAAATTGGCGCAAAGCAAGTTCGGCCAGCTTGAGTTCCGTAACATCTTCAACCAATCCCTCGATCGTACTTTCACCTTCTGCGCTGTAGAGATATTGAGTAAACCGAATCCATTTTACTCGACCGTCTGCCAAAGGAAATGTAATTTCGAGGTTTTGAGATTGAGACTCCCCTGAATCTACCGGTTGCAAAAACAATTGCTGCCGATAGATTCCTTGGACATCTGCTAAATTACTGGCATCAAACAAATGCAAAAAAGCTTGATTGCTTTCCAAAAGCTTTCCCTCAGAAGTCGCTCGAAAAACTCCGACATTTAAGCGTTCTAGCAGTGAATTAAGTTGATTTTCCAGTCGGGCGACTCGTTCCCATGCGGTAACTCGATCGATCACTGCGCGAACCGCAACGCAAAGGCGGACGTAGTGCTTCGGCGACTTGATAATGTAGTCGTCCAATCCTGACTTCATCGCCTCTACAGCAACTTCTTCGTTGCCAGTATTCGTAAACATTACAATCGGGCATTCTGGATAACTGGCTTTGATGGTTTTCAGCACATCTAAACCGTTCGTCCAGCGCAGTTGGTAGTCGGTAATTACCAGATGGAATCCCCCACGATTCAGTGCTTCCCCGAATAATCTATCGTCGGAAATTTCCGTTATTTGCAATTGTGAGAATTGTCGCTCTAACTCGCGTTTGACGAGCAGCCGATCCGTTGGGTTATCGTCAATTACCAGAATGTGTACCACTTTAACTATTGATAATTTGGCTCTCAGATAGAGTGCGGATCGATCGCTTATAAAAATGTTGCAGGTCGCCCCTTTAAGATGATAGAGGACGGGCTTCCTGACTAGAAACTTAATTTCTTCCTTAGGAATGAAAATTTAATAACATCAGCGATGTATAATAAATAAATGAGTGAATATGAATAGGTTTATGTTTCGGT